>JANPIQ010000457.1:0-7275 GCA_031425075.1 Sphingomonadales bacterium | reverse complement strand
TTGCGACGCTCCGCGAACACTGTATATCCTCGCCGCTGAGGGAGTGCTCAACCGAGTAAGCGAAGGGACGCAGAATGAAGACGATGAAATCCAATTTTGGTTTGGTAGTGGGTACAGCCGCAATGCTCACGCTGGCAGCGTGCGGCGGCGGAGAACAGAAATCCGAAGACACGACAGCGGCTGAGGCTCCTGCTGCAAATACTGCGGCACCTGCCGCTGCGCCTGCCGCAACGGCAGTGGCCTATTCCACGCTGACGGGCGACGCTGCCGCTGGCGAAAAGACATTTGTCCAATGCAAGGCTTGCCATGTGCTTGAGGCGGGCCAGAACCGCGTCGGTCCATCGCTCAACGGCATCATCGGTCGCACCGCTGGTCAGGTTCCCGGGTTTAATTACTCGGCAGCGAACAAAAATAGCGGAAAGGTATGGGACGAAGAAACCCTTTACACCTATCTTGAAAATCCGCAGGCATTCATGCCTGGTACGAAGATGATCTTTGCTGGCCTCAAACAGCCACAGGATCGGGCGAACGTGATCGCTTATTTGAAAACAGCTTCGAAGTAAGAGATTGTGGCCGGGCAGCAGCACTGCCCGGCCGCTATTTCAGCCGCGTACGCAGATCGGCCAGATGAAACGGCAGCGACGCCGAAATCCACAGCATGATGATCCGCCAATCCTGACCGCCAAGCGCCTCGCGCAAGGCCAACATCAGACACACACCCGGCAAAAGCCCTAACAAAACGGTTGCAAAACGATCGCGCCTCCAGATCGCGAGCGCGGCAACCTCAATCCCAATCACTAGCAGCAGCAGGTCGATAACACGGCCGTCATCGACCAACGCCGCGAGACCATTCATCCGAACGGCTGGTTCAGCTGAACGATCTGATAATTAAGCGCCGCAGCAATGCTGACCCAGATGAGATATGGCACAAGCAAGAGCGCAGCGAGAGCCGAATACCGCCGCAACACGACCATCAATGCAGCGATCGATAACCACAGAAACACGACCTCAATCAACGCCCAGTCGGGCCGTTGCATCTTGAAAAACAGAAAGCTCCATAACAGGTTCAGAAACCCATTAAACGCGAACAGCCCGACCATGGCACTGGCGTCATCCTGCGTTGGCGCTTTTCGCCAGCCAGTCACCGCAGAGATTGCTGCCAGCAGGAAAATCGTCGTCCACGCAACACCGAAAACCCAGTCGGGCGGTGCCCATTCTGGCTGTTTGAGACTGCGATACCATGGCCCAAGTTCGGTGATCGTCGTTCCAGCCGCTGCCACAAGAGTCGCAGCCCCTGCGGCCACAATTACTGGTGCCACCCACGGCACACCGCGCCGCATCAGACAGCAGAACCCAAAAGGTGACGCAGATCTTTCATGAAGATGCGGACATGCGCCATCGGATCGGCGCGCACAAGCCGCTTGTTCATATAGGCTTGCCAGGTAAGGCGCTGGACATCGGGGTCGGCGCACATCGTGACGAAACGTTCGCGGCGCTTGTCATTCGAATACCAAAAATGCTGCATCATCCGCAGCACCCAGAACACACGGCCATGGTCTGCCATGAAGGTTTTCCGCGCCAGCTTGAGCGCGCTGACTTTGCCTGTCGCGAGAAATGTTTCAACAGCCTCGGCGGCGTAACGCCCGCTGGCCATTGCGTAGTAGATGCCCTCACCTGAAGCGGGGGCAACGACCCCTGCGGCATCGCCGATCACAAGGACGTCGCGACCATTGTCCCACCGCTTCAATGGCTTGAGCGGGATGGGTGCCCCCTCCCCTCGCACCGTTTCGCAGGCATCGAGCCCTGTCGTGCGGCGCAATGTGTCAACCGCTTCACGCAAGGCAAACCCCTTGTGCGCACTGCCAACACCGATGCTGGCGGTATCGCCATGCGGGAACACCCACGCGTAAAAATCGGGAGACAGGTGCCCCTGATACACGACGTCGCAGCGTCCCGGATCGAACCCGCCTTCGCCATTCTGTGGCGATTTCACCACCTCATGATACGCGAACACGCACGGCATTTTTTCAGCACCCGGGATATTCTGCCGCGCGACCGCGGATCGCGCGCCATCAGCGCCGATCACCATCCGTGTCCGCACCGAAGCAGGGCCATCGGATGTGTCGTAATGAACCGTGGCAATCCCACTTTTATCGCGCGTGATCCGTTGAAACTTGCCCGTAGTGCGCGCGGCCCCGCACAATGCGGCGCGTTCGCGGAGCCATTCGTCATACTTGTCGCGATCGACCATGCCGACAAAGCCGTTCTCGCCGACCGGCATTTCCACGCTTTCGTTGCTTGGGGCAATCATTCGCGCCGATGTTGCTTTTGCCACGAGCAGATGATCGGGAATGGCAAAATCGGCGATCAGCCTGGGCGGGATCGCACCTCCGCACGGCTTGATCCTCCCGGCCTTGTCGAGCAGCAGGACAAAGCGCCCGGCATTGGCAAGATCGGTTGCCGCTGTGGCACCTGCGGGGCCGCCGCCAACGATAACCGCATCATAAAGGGGTTCGCGTGTCATGCCATGATTTCCTTTTGCAGCGAGGCGTTCAAGGCCTGCCTTTGTTTACCGATACCGAGTGCAATGCCAGCCGCGATCAGGAACAATGCCGCCTCGACCACGAACACCGCCACAAATGCCAGCGGCGTCGACCCCAGGATCGCGCGCAATGCATCGAGCCCCGCCGCGCCGCTGAATCCTCCAAGCCCGAACGCAATGGCCTGCGCCGCGCCCCAAAGGCCCATCCGGATGCCTTCGCTGCCGCCACCGCCGGCACCGGCCAAGTCCATCATCGCAGCGATCGCGGCCACGGCAAACACGCCATTGGCAAAGCCGAGCGCAAATACCGTAGCCCCCAGAGGCCAACCCTGCCCTGCCATGACGCCTGTCGACAGCGCCGCAAGAGCAAGCGCGGAGCCGATGCACCCGCTGACGATCCAAGGACGCATGGCAAGCCCGCTGCGTTTGCGAAACGCGCCGCCGCCAATCCCGACCAGGATCATCCCCAACAGAACGCCCATGTGCTGGACACCTGCAAGGCTGGTGGATTGCCCCGGCGTATAACCGAACACCAGACCAGCCATCGGTTCGAGGATCATGTCCTGAGTCGAATACGCAAACATCGATACGAAGACAAATATCGAAAAATGGCGTGCTGCCGGATCGTTCCAGATTGCCGCGATTGCAGCACCGAACTGCGCGTTGCCCGCTGGCACCGGCGACGATAGCGCAACGGCTTCGCCTTCAACGCCGCGCACTGCGAACAGCGTCACTACAAATGCAACGAGTGCGACGCCGCTTGCTATCATTGCCAGTCGCGCAGGCGAAAAGGGATCGAGCAGTTGCCCTGTGACACCTGCTGCGGCGACGATTCCGATAATCATCATGATCCATGTCGTTGCCGCAGCAGCAGGACGCCGCTCTGGCATCGTTCGTGTTGCGAGCAGGGCAAGCAGCGATGTCCCCGATGCGCCAACGCCAGCGCCGATCATCGTGTAGGCGAGCACCGCAAGCATCATTCCTGCGACCGGCTGGCTGGCGATCATCAGCGCCGCATCGGTGGCGAGCACAGCGCCCATCGCAAGCACGCCCATCCCGCCGATAATCCATGGCGTGCGGCGATTGCCGCGATCCGATCCATGTCCCCAGCGCGGCCGCGACAATTGTACTGCATAGTGCCATGCAACCAGCGCCGCCGGGATCAACGCGGGCAGCGCAAATTCAACGACCATCACGCGGTTGAGCAGCGATGTCGCCAGCATGACGATCGCTCCCAAACTGCTCTGTACCAGCCCGAGCCGCACGATGCCGCCCCACCCCAATGGCCTGTGGTTCACAGCACTCCTCCCAGCCCGATAGCCGAAGCCAGCATGCCAAGAACGTAAAGCGTCACACCTGTCGCTCCATACCAAGGCGCCCTACCACGCGGATCGGCGATCAGGCGAACCATCAAACCGCACTGGATCGCCAACACGCCCGCAACGATGGCAGCGTAAACCGGCAGTCCCCAATTCCACAGCAGCGCCGCAACGACAATCTGAGGGACCGCCATCACGACACAAGCGAGCATTGCCGCGCGCCGGATGCCAAGCGTCACCGGCAATGACCGGATCCCCATCTGCCGGTCGCCCTCGACCGCTTTGAAATCGTTGAGCGTCATGATGCCGTGTGCGCCAGCACTATAGAGCAGCGCCAGAATGACGATCTTTATATCTGGCAATCCGCCGATCATCACCGCGGCTCCGGTGAACCAGGTCAGCCCCTCATAAGAAAGCGCAACGGCCCCCGGCCCCCACCAGCCGCTCATCTTCAGTCGCAGCGGCGGCGCGCTATAGGCCCAAGCCAAAATGAGCCCCAAAATTGTCGGCGCGAACACCCAGGGCCCGATTAGAGCCGCAAACGCAAGCGATAAGACTGTGCCAGCCGCCGCGATGTAAAGGCCCCAGCGGCCCGCCACCCGCCCTGAAGGAATTGGCCGCCCCGGCTCGTTGATCGCATCGACGTGCCGGTCGAACCAGTCGTTGATTGCCTGGCTGGTGCCGCATACCAGCGGTCCAGCAAGCACGACGCCCGCGATCAGAACAGGCCAGCGTTCGCCAAGTGCAATGCCTGACGAGACGACGCCGCACATGAAAGCCCACATCGGCGGAAACCAGGTAATGGGCTTCAGAAGCTCGATGATGTCCCTAAGGCGGGGGACGGGGTGCGCCGCAGCAAGAGTCGTTACGCGGACCATCTGTGTAAGTTATATTGGACACTTCAAGGCGTCAAACAAAATTGACGCTTTCCTGGTTAATCCGTCAGACCGGGATCGGCAGCACCGTTTGCCAACCCGTGCCGATGCAGTTTCGAATAAAGGCTTTGGCGGCTCAATCCCAAAATTTCGGCAGCAGACGCGCGATTGTCCGATGTGTAACTCAGCGCAGCTTCGATGCACAGCCGCTCGATCAGGTCTGACGATTCGCGGACAATCTCTTTGAGCGATACACGTCCAACAAGTTCGGTCAGTTGCTCTACCGAACGCGTCACACTTTCACCGGCGGGTCGCTGTTCGCGCATCCGTCCGATCGTCCTGATCGAAAATCCGATCCACGAATCGGCCCCTTCGGTCACCGAAACTGCCGAAACTTCGATGTCGTCCTGGCCCTCGAACCGGTCGCGCATCACCGTTGCGAAATTACTTACTGCACCGTGTTCGCGCAGCTGCGACGTCAACAGACCAAGATCGATCCCCGGACGTCCGACAAAGCGAGACAGCGCTTCACCCCGGATCTGCTCCTTCCGGGCAAACTGCGTCATTTCGAGGAACGCAGCGTTTGTCGCGACAATGTTGAGATCGTCATCGGTGAGGACAAAGGCATCTGGAATGCGTTCGAGGATCGACAGGAGCCGCAAATCAGGGTCGTCCCGGTCAACCGGTGCGCCCGCAACCGACAGGCGCACAAGAAAGGCAGCGCCTCGTCCCTGCCTGAACAGTGTTGCCGAAATGCTGCAGGCACGATCGGCCTTGGCAAGCCGGATATCGACGGGATCGACATTTTCTGCAGCTGCAACCGAACCGAACATCGCGATCACCTGTTCGCGATCGTCCGTATGGACAATGCTCGCGACGGTTCTGCCAACGGGCGATTCGGTTCCGGTTCCAACCACGCTGACAGCAGCGGGGTTGGCTTCGGTAATCCGGCGCGTTGCGGCATCGACAATCAGTACGGCCTCTGCCGATTCCGAAAACAACATACGATACCGGGTTTCGGCCTGCCGCAAGCGAATGTAATCGCGCTCCATCGTTTGCTGGGTTTGCAGCAGTCGCTGCTGGAGAGCGGCGGTCGCGCGCAAATCACGCCCGATCGCGATCAGCCAGCCGGGCCTGCCGGCCCCTATCGTCAGGTAGCGGATCGGCGCTTCATTGCCATTGACGGTCTGGTTGATCTGTCGCCAGCGAGGCGATTCGTGAAGTGCTGTTTCAAGCATCGCGGTCACTTTTGCGCGGCTTTCAACGGTGACGGTGTCGATCCAGCGCTGCCCAATCCACTGATCCATCCCGGTATCGGAAAGAGCAGCGTCGCCAAACGCCATGTCGAGCACGACACCCTGATCGTCGAGCAAAAGCGTCAGATCGCCAGCGGCAACCGCCAATCCTTCGGCAAAGCTATTGCCGAAGACCGCGGGCGCGGAGTTTCTTTGCCAGACCGCGGCAGATGCCGCTGCTGGCTTGAGAGGATCGACTTGCTGGGACACGCACCCTCGAAATGGCAGGAGTAGACTGGGCTAACAGCGAGATTCCTTATGGCCGTCAAGCACACGCATCATAGCATCTGCACGTGCCACCGCTGAAACCGCATCATCTGCAGTCGCATCGGCACCCATCTGTGGCGCAAGCTCGGGTCTTTCAACCAGAACTCTCCCTCCTACCATCACGCCCAGAATTGGATTTTTTGAATGTGAACGAAGCTGTTCGATGAAAGTCGCCGCTTCGGCCACGTCACGATCACAACTCATCGTAATCCCGACAATATCGAAATGATGATCGGCCACAAGCTTGAACATCTGCAGGCGATCGGTTTGGCCAAGACATGTCGTCAACCACCCGCTCCGCCTGAAACATTCCTCTACCAGTGACGTGCCAAAACTATGCTGTTCACCCGGGAATACCGAGAACAACGCTTTTCGCGAGGGGCTGAGCGGCGCTTTTCCAGGATAGCGCGACGACACGTCGTAGACCACCTGTTGCAGCCGCCAAAGACCCATTGTCACATCGACAAAATCGCAAACATCTTCTTCCCACCACAACCCGAGTTGACGGGCGGCTGGCGCGAGCAAGTCGATCAGGACGGGTTCGACCCCTACACCTGTCGCGATCATCGCATCGACGCGCTCCATCAATGCATGGGCATCGACGCGCAAGGCCATAGCGGCAAGCGCAGTGGCTTCATCGGCTCCGATCGCATCTCGGGCTTTCTCAATAACAATGTCTTCGGATCCGCGGTGCACGACCAGAAGGCGCGGAATAATTTGCCCTTCGATCAGACCCGCAAGGCAGGCAGGCGACTTGATATGCTTGATGTCGCCCCTACGCTCGGCCCGCTGCCCGAATTGATCGTCGCTGCGAAAGCGGCGGGCTATGTCGACCCCTGAAACTGACATCGTTGGCTCTCCCAAGCCTTGGCGATGCGATTGATGCCGCACCCCCCACAGGTCAGGAAATCTCATGCCCCACCCCCTGCGAGTCGGAACGCTATGCCAGCTTAAAACTGAAATCAATCCGTCATTTT
>JANPIQ010000456.1:0-20275 GCA_031425075.1 Sphingomonadales bacterium | reverse complement strand
CTGCGACGGCGTCGTGATCTGCGCCTGCTGTCGCTGAAGGATCAGATTATAGGCATAAAGCACCGCCGAGATAAGAATTGACCCGATCCCGATCCACGCCGCGCGATCATGCGTCGCTTCGCCAATCCGCCCCAGAAAGATGACGATGACGCCGCCAAAGCCCAATGCCGACGCAGTAATCGCCCGCTTGCCAACCTCTTCACCGAGCAGCACCGCCGCCAGATAGAGTGCGATCAATGGTGCGATAAACGACAGTGCAATGCCTTCAGCAAGCGGCACTCGCGCGATTCCCCAGAAAAAGGTGAATGCCATTGCCGCGCCCAAAACGCCGCGCTTTGCGGCAATCTTGATCACCGCCGGGCCGGGCCAAGCGCTCTGTGTGCCGAGGAAAATGCTACCGCCCAGTGCAGATGCCACCAGCTGCCGCCAGATCATGGCATTATACGCGCCGATGATGAGGACGATGTCCTTCACCACGGCGTCCATAAGCGAAAACAGCGCGATGCCGACGCAAGCGACGGTAAATGGCGCGGCAATCGAGGCTGGCGGACGAGTCACTCCAGCGGCCTAGGCGAGGCGGAATGCGAATGCCAGTGGCCTTCTACTCCCCTCCCGCGAGCGGCGCGGACGCAACAACCTGCTTGACCTTCGCCGCGCATGTTTCCATTGCGTTCGCATGAGCGATACACCTCCAGACCATCTGTCGATTGATCCCGACAGCGAGCATTTTCACGCCGAAGCCTTACAGCGCGGCATCGGCATCCGCTTCAAGGGCAATGAGCGCAAGGATGTCGAAGAATATTCGATGTCCGAAGGCTGGATCCGTGTTCAGGCCGGCAAGACCGTCGATCGGCGCGGCAAGCCGCTGACGATTAAGCTGACTGGCGAAGTCGAAGCGTGGTATGAAACGACGCCCGAAGCAGACGCCCCCGATGCCGAAGGCGAGCCAGCGGACAAGATGTGATGCCGCCCCTGCATTTTGGGGAGCATGAGTTTCGGGTAGCAAGCCGGGCGCTGTTTTGGCCGCAACGCAACGCGCTGATCGTTGCTGATCTCCACCTTGAAAAATCGAGCTGGTTTGCAATGCGCGGGCAGATGCTGCCACCGCTCGACAGTCTGGCGACGCTTGAAGACATTGCGCGGCTGGTCATTATGACTGGCGCAACGCAACTCTGGTGTCTTGGCGATAATTTCCATGATTCGCACGGCAGTGAGCGGATGACTGCGCCTGCCCGTGGCCTGCTCGACCAATTGACGTCCAGCCTCGACTGGCGCTGGATCATCGGCAATCACGATCCCGATTTGCCGCCAGAAATCGGCGGAACCGTGATCGAAGATGCCGAAATTGATGGCCTCGTGCTCCGCCACCGCGCCGATCCCAATGAGCGCCGCCCCGAACTGTCGGGCCATTTTCACCCGAAGCACCGGCCTGCTCGCGGCGGATCGAGACCCTGTTTTGTGGCAACGCGATCAAAGCTGATCCTGCCTGCGTTCGGAGCCTTCACAGGAGGGCTTGCTGCCGATCACCCCGAGATTACGCTGGCTTGCGGCGAGGCAAGCGAAGCACTGATCCCGGCGGCAGGGCGACTGTTACGCTTCCCCTTAGCGAGCCAGCGAAGGGAACGCCGCCTTGTACGCGGCTAGCTTGGGGCGATCCCAGCGCACGATGTAGGGGTGCGTCGGATTCTTGCGCATGAAATCCTGATGATAGGGTTCCGCCAAGAAGAATTTGCCGGTCTCGATCCGCGTCACGATTGGGCGCGGATAGGCTTTCGCCTTCGCAAGCTGCATAATGTAAGCACGCGCGGCGCGATCCTGTGCGGGGCTTTGCGGGAAGATTGCCGAGCGATAGCTTGGGCCAACGTCAGGGCCCTGGCGATTCAACTGCGTCGGGTCGTGCGCAATCGAAAAATACACGCGGAGCAGCGTTGCGTAACTCACAACGCGCGGATCGTAAACGATGCGGATCGCCTCGGCATGCCCTGTCCGCTCAGTTGTCACCTGATCGTAAGTGGCGGTCGCTGCGGTACCGCCTGCATATCCCGAGGTGACCGATTTCACGCCCTTTACCGCCTCGAACACCGCCTCTGTACCCCAGAAACAGCCGCCCGCAAGCACCGCCACTGCCTGCCCACCTGTTTCAGACGCGTTGATAATTGCCGCCGGGATCGGCACGGCCTTTTCGGCAGCACCGGGAACCGATATTGTGAACAACGCGCCGATCGTCACTGCGCCGAGAACGCCTATTTTCATGAAATCACCTTTGGTCACGCGGGGATAAACTTCAAAGCGACGCCATTGATGCAATAGCGCTTGCCGGTTGGCTTGGGGCCATCGTCGAAGATATGCCCCTGATGCCCACCGCAGCGGCGGCAATGCACCTCGACCCGGGGATAGCCGAGCAGATAATCGGTCTTCGTGCCGACCGCGTTGCGCAGCGGTTGCCAGAAGCTCGGCCAGCCGGTGCCGCTGTCGAACTTGGTCGCCGATGAAAACAATGGCAGAGCGCACCCGGCACACGCAAAGACGCCCTTGCGCTTTTCCTTGTCAAGCGGACTTGTGTAAGGCGTTTCGGTGGCCTCCCGACGCAACGTACGGTATGCCGCCGGCGAAAGCCGCTTGCGCCATTCGGCATCGGTCAACGTAAATTCGAATTTCTTGGCCTCGGCGCGAGAACAGCCGGCAACCACCGCCGCGCTCGCCGCACAGCCCAATAACCAATCGCGTCTTGAAACCATCATCGCAGCACCTCCTACTGCCATATCGTAGCAGCAGTTCGGCGATGCAATGTGATCGGTTACACCTTCAACGCAATTCGTTGCACGCACGCTGAATACGGGTGCAGGCTTCGGTCAGCACGTCATCGCTTACGGCATAGGAAATGCGAAAACCCGGCGAATGACCGAACGCTTCGCCGTGAACCGCTGCGACCTGCGCGGTGTCGAGGAAGTAATCGATAAGATCGGCATCGGTCGCAATTGTCTTTCCCTTGGGCGTCGTCTTCCCGATGACGCCGCTTGCATCGGGATAGACGTAAAACGCACCCTCAGGCGTCGGGCACGAGAGCCCCGTCGCCTGATTGAGCATCGATACGACCAGATCGCGTCGTCCGCGAAATGCCTCGTTTCGTGCCTTCAGGAACGATTGATCGCCATTGAGACCAGCCGTCGCAGCCGCCTGCGCAACCGAGCAGGGATTGCTCGTCGATTGCGATTGCAGCTTGGCCATCGCCTTGATCAGCCATTGCGGCCCGCCGGCAAATCCAATCCGC
The DNA here is from genome assembly GCA_031425075.1 of Sphingomonadales bacterium. Lineage (GTDB taxonomy): Bacteria > Pseudomonadota > Alphaproteobacteria > Sphingomonadales > Sphingomonadaceae > Aquisediminimonas. The sequence goes on along the minus strand of JANPIQ010000456.1, from coordinate 17,004 downwards.
CACCCTGTCATGCTATACGCCTTCGAACACCCATTTACCGTCAAAGTGCGGTCGTACAGGTCGGGCGCGACCTGCAGGATCGTCGCAAACGGCGTATCGGCATACCAGATGTGCTCGTACATGTCGTCGGTCATCACGAATACGTGCGGGTGGCGCAGCAGCACTTCGGCGAGTGCTTTCAGTTCCCCGCCGGTATAGGCAGCGCCTGTGGGGTTCGATGGCGAATTGAGGATCAGCCAGCGGGTACGCGGCGTGATCGCGGCATCGAGCTGGGCAGGCGTAATCTTGTAGTTCTGGCTGGCCGGGGCCGAAACAATCACCGGCGTGCCACCTGCAAACGCGACGATGTCTGGATAGCTGACCCAATAGGGCGCAGGAATGATCACCTCGTCGCCTGCCTCTACCGTTGCGACGAGTGCGTTGAACAATGTGTGCTTTCCGCCAACATTGACGCTGATTTGCGATGCTTCGTAGTCGAGTCCGTTATCGCGTTTGAACTTGGCCCTGATCGCAGCCTTCAACTCGGGGGTGCCATCGACATTGGTATATCGCGTCTGGCCATTGCGGATCGCTTCGATTGCGGCGTGCTTGACGAAGTCGGGTGTGTCGAAATCGGGTTCGCCCGCCGACAGACCGATGACATCAATTCCTTCGGCCTTCATGGCGAGCACACGGCTCGACATGGCGAGCGTTGCAGAAGGCTGGATGCGATCCAGCGCGGCGGAGGTTGTGCGCATGTCTGATCCCCGGAAGATGCGCGTCGGCCTATAGCGGTTGCAGGCGCGCGGGCAACAGGCCACGCACGGCATTGCCGATGAAGAAGCCATCTGCAAGCGCATCGGCGCGGATGTCTGCCTCGATCGCGCTGCCATTGGCGATCAGTTCTTCGCGCAAAATTCCAGGAAGTATGCCTTGCGCCAGATGCGGGGTAATCAGCACGCCATCGGCTTTGACAAACACGCTGGTGAAGCTGCCCTCGGTTACATATCCGGCGGCATCGATGCCCAGCGTTTCGAACGCGCCGCTGACGATGGGATACACGCTGCGATCGCTTGTTTTGTGGCGCAGGCGAAAGTCGTCGGGATGCGCGCGCACCGCCGCCAGCGCGACGGCGACCGGCGCAGTAGGGATCGCGGGCAGATTTCCAATCTCGATCGCAATTCTTCCCGATTGGCTGAGCATCAGCCGCACCTTGCGCGGGGCAGCGATCCGGAACGTCGCGGCCTGGAGTTCGTTGCGCACCGCGTGGCGATCGAACGCGATTCCGAATGCGCGCGCCGATGCGCCGATGCGCGCGACGTGCCGGTCGAGCAAATGGATGCCGCCTTGAGGATCGAAGCGCATCGTTTCGATAAGATCGATCTTTCGAGGATCGGCGACAAAGCCGCCTTTGGCAAGGCATTCATCCCATTCCGATGCGGCATTGCTGTCTTCAACAATCCCGCCGCCCAGGCCGAGTTGCGCGGTCTCCTGACCCGGCTCCCATACCAGAGTCCGGATCGCCACATTAAAGGCGGCATCGCCCCGTGCGTCGATGCGTCCGATGCTGCCTGTGTAAACGCCGCGCGGACCGGCTTCGATTTCGGAGACGATTTCCATCGCACGGATTTTGGGCGCGCCTGTTATCGAACCGCACGGAAATGTCGCCGCAAGAACGTCGATGGCATCGCGATCGGGCGGAAGCATCGCTGTGACGGTCGATACCATCTGGTGGATTGTCGGGTATGTCTCGATGCCAAACAGCTCTGGCACGGCAACAGAACCGGGTTCGGCCACCCGCGACAGATCGTTGCGGATCAGATCGACGATCATCAAATTTTCGGCGCGCTGCTTTGGATCGCTGCGCAGGGCCGCAATCGCTGCGGCATCGTGGCTACAGCGACGCGCTGTTCCCTTCATCGGTTTGGCCGTGATCTTAGCGTGCTTCAGGGCAAGGAACAATTCGGGAGACAACGACAACAGCCAGCGCTCCCCCGTCCACATCACCCCGCCATATCCTGCCGCCGCGCGCGCGCGAAGACCGCCGTAAGCGGCCAGCGGATGGCCCATGACCGGCACTTCGGCGCGGATCGTGAAGTTGGCCTGATAGATATCGCCCGCCGCGATATAGCGCTGCACCTTGGCCAGCGCCGCGTCATATGCGCTGCGAGAGATCAGCGGTTTTGGCGTTCCGAGCCAGCCCCCCGATGCATCGGGTAGCAGAGCCCCCAGCTGTTCCGGGGCCAACTCCTCATATCCTGCAAAAACCCCGAACCAGAGCAGCGGAGAGGAGGAATCGTGAGGCTGCTTCACCAGTCGCGGCTCAAGCGCTTGCCCCGCCTCGTAGGCCAGATACCCCGCAACGCTATGCCCCTCGCCGACGGCCCTGCGAAGTTCAACGAGCGCCGCGCTGACCTGATCGGCACGCCGGGCTTCGATGATCCTCACCGGATCGATGTATATCCGCACACGCGCTGCGCAATCGGCACGCGCATCGTCAAACAACACAAACGGGCAGTCCCCCAACATCGCCCCCCTTTGGCATCATGGCGGCAGCCTTGCCAGCCTTGGCGCGCAGGTTCATTGAAAACGACATGGTTTCAAGTGTGTTTGACATCTTCAAGATCGGCGTTGGGCCATCTTCATCGCACACGATGGGCCCGATGACCGCTGCTGCCGATTTTGCCGAACGGATCGTTGCTGCTGGATTGCACGGTCGCGTGACGCGCCTTGTCGCGACGCTTTATGGATCGCTGGCGTTGACGGGAAAGGGCCACGCGACCGATCGTGCGATCGTGCTCGGGCTTGCAGGAGAGCGCCCGGAAGCCAGCGATCCCGATCACGCCAGTGTGCTTGTCGCGCAGATCAGGCAAACCGGCCAAATTCCGCTTGGCGGTGGTGCCGGAATTGGCTTCGATGAGGTAACCGACCTTATCTTCAAGCAACGTGAGCGGCTTGATTTTCATTCGAATGCCATGCGGTTTGCGGCCTTCGATGCAGCAGGCTCACTGCTGATCGAGCGCATCGCCTACTCGATCGGCGGCGGTGCAGTGGTGGATCAGGACGACACCGCGCGCAATGCCCCGACCGAAGGCGGGCTCGATGCCCCGCACAGGTTTTCGTCGGGTGGTGAATTGCTCGATCGTGTCGCGGCAAACGGGGGGACGATCGCCGATCTGATGCGCGCCAATGAAGAGGTGGCGATGTCAGGCGACGCCGTTTCGGAACGGCTCGCTGCGATCAGGCAAGCCATGTCGGATTGCATCGATCGCGGGGTAGCAACGGGCGGCATTCTTCCGGGGGGTCTTAAGGTTAAACGTCGCGCGCCCGATATTCATGCCAAGCTGATCGCGCGGCAGGAACGCGCGCTTTCCGATCCATTGGCGGTGATCGACTGGGTCAATCTCTGGGCGCTGGCAGTCAACGAAGAGAATGCCGCAGGCGGTCGCGTCGTCACGGCACCGACAAATGGAGCGGCCGGAATCGTGCCCGCGGTTCTGCGCTTTTACGATCGTTTCGTCCCGACAGCCTGCGCCAGGGGCGCTGAGGATTTCCTGCTGACAGCGGCTGCCATCGGATCGCTCTTCAAGGAGAATGCGTCTATTTCAGGAGCGGAAGTTGGCTGCCAGGGCGAAATCGGCGTCGCCTGCTCGATGGCTGCAGCCGGGCTGGCAGCCGCACTGGGTGCAACGCCTGAACAAATCGAAAATGCTGCCGAAATCGGGATGGAGCATAATCTGGGGCTGACCTGCGATCCGGTTGGCGGGCTGGTGCAGGTGCCGTGCATCGAACGCAACGCCGTTGGCTCGATCAAGGCCATCGAAGCCGCACGGCTCGCGATGCTGGGCGATGGCACCCACCGGGTCAGCCTCGATCAAGTCATCGAAACGATGCGCAAGACAGGGCTCGATATGTCCGAGCGCTACAAAGAAACGTCGCTCGGCGGGCTGGCGGTTAACGTCGTGGCCTGCTGACCTTCGCGAAAACATGGCGTCGCGCCGGGGAACCGAAGCGCGTGGCGATCATTGCTGCGTTCATTGCACAGCAGGAGACATGCAAAGATACCATCCTTGTCGATCGCACTTGTGGCCGCTTCGGTCGTGGCGTTTGGCGCAAATGCTCAATCGACCTCTGGCAGCGTGCCAGACAGTGGCATGGCCAAATCGCCCAGCTCGCAGATGCCGACGCCCAAAATGGCTGCTTTGCCGGCCAAGGCCTATCTTGCCGTAGCCGGCGCTTCCGATCAGTGGGAAATAGCCTCATCGCAAGTCGCAATGGCCAAGACGCGGAGTGGCGAAGTGCGCGATTTTGCGAAGATGATGATCGCGCATCACACCGATTCCACCAAAAAGCTGAAAAGCGCAGCAGCATCGGCCAAGCTGGCAGTATCGCCTCCCCGCTCAATTCGGATCAGCAACGCATGCTCGATGAAATCAAGGCTGCCCCTGCAGACCGGGTCGATGCAGTATATCTCGCGCATCAGAAAATGGCGCATCAGCAGGCGCTGATGGTTCACCAATCTTATGCCGAAGGCGGCGACACGCCCGCGCTAAAGACCGCGGCGGCGGCGATCGTTCCGGTCGTCGAACAGCATCTGGCGACGCTCATGAAAAAGCCATACGCTGCGAGATAGCAATGTGAAGGCTGAAGATCGACCGGGCACGGCGGCCAGCTTCGGTCGATCTTCGGCGCGTCAGGCCGTTTCGATCAAATCCGATCGGGCTTTAGGCTTTTGGCTCCGTCTCCGATAACGCCGAACGCGCTCCAGTAAAACGGGTGCGAGGTTTCGGCACGGTCCATTAGCTTGGTCTGTGCCGACCGCAGCGCGTCTCCAAGCGCTAGCCCGCCTTCTGCGCCGAGTAACCCGTTGATCAGGGTCTTGGTCGCATCATAATCGTCGGGGATCGGCCAATAGGTTGCAACAACCGTACGGGCCCCGGCCGCGACAAACGCCCGCACCAGCCCATCGAGCGCGAAGTTCCCCCCGGTGGCCAACCCTGCCTCACGCGTGGCCGAAACGCTTGCTTCGCCTGCTGTATCGCAAGCCGACAGCAGGACAAGATCGGCATCGAGTTGAAGATCGAACACTTCACGGAACGTCAGCAGGCCGTCCGACTGCGCGCCGCCGAACGATGTGACGAGCGCCGGCCGCGCGGGGCATTCGGGCGCTGGTGCCGACACCAGGCCATGGGTGGCGAAATGGATGATGCGGTAGTCGCGCGTGCTATCGCCCTTCGTCAATGCGTCATCGGTGAAAGCACTTCCAAGAACAAGCCGTGGATTGCCGCCAGCAAACTTGTCCGCAGCAAACTTCAGCTCGTCTGATGAGATCGGGCGATCCCACACCTCGGCAGGCCATGAACAGGCGTCGCCGCCAAGTTGTACGCGTCGCTCAACCGTCGGCACCGCGTTTTCGCCGATGCCGAGATAGCCATTCTTTGCCTGCGAAGGTGGTGCCGAACGGATATCGACGAACCCCCGCGAAGACACTGCCGTGCTTACGAATTTGGCTTTGCCCAGCCATGCGATGCCGCGCATGTCATAAACATCGGCACCCTTTTTCCGCGTCCGCGCCAGATAGGCATCGACGCTCGCCCGATCGGTGACCAGAAGGTTCGCAGGCAGTTGCAACATCGCCCCATCAGGTTCGAACACCAGATGCCGCTTCTGCGCCAGAATGTCCGCAACCGGCCCGAACAGATCGAGATACAGCTGCTGCGATGTCTGGACATCAAAAACCGGCGTGGCGATCCGCCCGTCCTCTGTCGTGATCGTAATTGAATCGCGCACGGCAGCCACTTTGTCCGCGAGCCCCCTCGCGTCGATCTTGAGCGGGAAGGCGCGTGCTTCAGCCTTGGTGACAAACAGGCCGTAGAGCCGGTCTCCTGCAAGCACGAGCCGGTAATAGGCTTCGTCGTCGCCCAACGCGGTTTGCAATTCGGCAAGCGTTATCCGGCTTTCTGAAACCGCCCGAAAGCGCGGGTACGCGGCGAGTTTCGACAGGAGCGCTGTTTGCTCATCGCCCAGCTTGGTGCGGCGGTCGCGGGCCTGCGCGAGCGCGGCTGCAGCCTCCTCACTTTCGTTGGCGCGTTCCGCAAGACCTGCAATATCGGCATCGAGCCGGACCACATCGCGCGACACGTTGAGCGAATTGCGGAACAGCCGTGATGCCTCGTCTGCGCCGCCCGACAATTCGCGCGCGAACACGGCCTGGGTTTGCGCAAGCCCGGGGCGGACGAGCAGCTGGCTTGCGGTAAACAATTCGGCAACGGCATCGGTCCCGGCATCGGGCGCAATCAGCAGATCGAAATAATCGACGAGATAATTGCGGATGTTGGCCGATGCACTGGCATTGCCCAACGCTTTGCCGGTCGCTTCGCGAAACAGCGTCCGCGCGCCCGGCTTGTCTCCGCCGCGTGACAACGTAACTGCAAGCCGGACCTGTGCGCCGGTCAGTGCAGGTGATCCCGGTGCGGTGGCTGCGTAAAGCGCAACCGCTTCTTCCAGCAATTTGCGTGCATCGGCCGCATTGCCTTCAGCTTCGGCCAACGCCGCCAATTCGATGAGCGCGCTCGCGCGCAGCCAATACGCGCTGGTAACGCGACCGCCCCGCACCTTTCCGATCTGATCGATCGACGCCAGCAACGCGACGCGCGCATCGGCACGGTTTCCGTTTATCCTGAGCGCGGCACCTTCGAGCTGGCGCGCCTGTGCATCGAGCAGCAGCGCCCGTTCTGTGGCCGACAGCCGTCCGCCGCCGCCGCCAAGTGCGGTTACGCGCCCGTCATCGGCATTGATCCTCTGGACGATCGGCTTGTCGAGATACCCATCGGTCAACCGGCCCGAATCGGGCAATTGCGCTGCACGGCTGGTCTGCGGCTTGGCGAGTTCGGTAAGCGCTGCTGCGCCATTGCCCTGATTGTGCGCATGGATCATGCGGAAGTTGCGCAGCAATCGCGTCTGCACCGGATCCGACAGATCGAGCGCAGTTTCGGCCGTCAAAAATAGCGGCTCTGCCTCGATAAAGCGCCCGAGATTCGACAGTTGCAGCGCACGATTGGCGGCGTATTCGCTCGTCCTGGTGAAGCCGTTATCGCCGCCACGGGCACGATCGAGCAATGTATCGAAAAATTCGGCAGCTTCAGGAAAGCTGCCGACATTGTTCCGCGCATACCCTTCCGCCAACGCCTGATCAGGATCAAGATTGCCTGCCTGCACGCGCGCAAACGCCGCAGGATCTCCGGCTTCTGTCACCGCGACTTCGACCGTTCCTGCGACCGCACGATCGAGCAGAACCGATTGAAGCGCCAGCTTTACCGCCGATTCGTAGCCAGCCAGCCCTTCAGCCAGATAATTCGCACGCCCCCGGCTGGTGGCAAAACGAACATAACGCAGCCCAGTTTCGCCGGCCGTGCAGACGGCACGGGTCACGCCCGCAATCCCTCCGATATCAACAGACGCTGCCGCTTCGCACGCGGCATTATCGCCAATCGTACTGCCGGCCCCTTGGCGACGGTCGAACATGTAGATTTTGCCGACTGCCGAAGCGGCGTCCTGACAGACAATTGCAAAGGCGCGGTCGAACATGCCTTTGAGTGCCGGATCGACCGACCGGTTCTGCGCCGTGCACACAACGCCGTCCGAACCGACGCGGAAACTGTCAGCGAGCGACACGCTCGACTGTGCCGACACCGCCGGAGTTGCGAACAATACGGCTGCGAAAAGCGTGATCGATATGCGGATCATTGAGGTTCTCCTGATGGCAGCGCTTCCCAGAGGCTAGGATTGCCACCTCCTGAAACAGGCTCGTCGATCACATCGTCATTGGTGATGTTTGCGCCTTCGATCAGCCGTGAAATGACAGCACTCGGGCGTTTTTCGGAGGCTGCAACCGCCTCTTCGGCTTCCTTGCGCTCCTCTTCGGCCATTTCGGTCAAGGCTTGCGGCTCGGTTGCAGCCTGAATCGATGCCATCGAGATCGGATCGCCCTGCCCCGCCGATGCGCAAACAGAGGTTGCGATCACGCACCCATTGACGCTCGAGCTATCGGTAAGCGTGGTGCCCGAGGAGATTGTCACCGCCTCAATTGTCCGCTGGTTGGTAAGCGCAACGCCAGCAGAATCGACCCCCCGGCCGTTGATCACCACATCGATCGTGCCGGGCGGGAGATCTGCCGCAGATGTCTGCCGCCCCGGGGTTCCCACGCGCGCGGCAACTGTGAGCCCGCCTGGCCCTGCATCGAAGCCGCCACGGGTGGCAAAATTGCCGGTGTTGGCGATCAATATGGTGTCATCTGCGAACAGGTTGATCGTGCCGCCCAATAGCACCTGTTGCGGATCACGGGTCGAAACAGCCTGCCCCAGCCGGGCATCGCGTCCGGCAAAATCGACGTTGTCGCGAAGTGCGGCCAACGTGCTTGCGTCGGCTGACCAGATGTCCGACGCCGCCAGCCGCAACACGCCTGCAGGGTCGGCGCCATTGGTCATGCGGATCGCCCCGCCGTTCGCGTCGATCTCGATTCGCCCGCCAGCAACAATTTCGACGAGATTGCCGGCAACTGCGTCGGTGATCAGCCCAGCCCCCGTGATGGCGATCGCGCCCGGCGTTACGATGCGGAGGCGGCCCTGTGTGCCGGTCAGATTGGCCTGCTGCCCGGCATTGTCGCCACGCAGCGTGAAGCTGCCCAACGCCAGCCGAGGCACAGGCTGGGTTGCTGTCATCTGCATCGTGAAACTGATCGATTGCGCCTGCAGCCTGCTCGCCTCATCGCCCGACAACGAGTAGCCTGCTATGGTCCCCCCGCCAAACGCCACCGCCGTTGCCGCCGGATCGACCGAGAGGCCCAGTGCCTGCGTCAGCCTGCTCCCCAAAGTGCCATTTGCCCCGATGACGATATCGGCAGAGCTGACGCCGATCACTGTCGAAGACACCGGCCCGTTGAAACTGGCCGTGGCTCCGGAACTGACAAAGACGCTGGCTGGTGCCTGAATGCCGGCCTGCGCGGTAAAGCCGCCCGCGCTGGCGGACACGAACCTGTTGGTGGCCACGGCCCCGCCAATCGTCACCGGACCGGCCAGCGACACCGGTGTTGCCGCAAAAATCGGGGCAGGATCGAGCGTAACCGGATCGAGCAGCGAAATCATCGCGGCATCGGCGATATAAACCGCGCCATCGGCCGCGGTCGTGATCGCGCCGGTTTCAACACCTGTTCGGGCAAGTACGAGAAGCGAATCCTGGTTCTGGATTGCGCCTGCCGTCACGCTGCCTGTCTGTGATCCAAGACCGATCGGGCCTTGTGCTGCGATCGTTCCTGTCACGACATTGCCAACAGCCTGGATACCAACGCCATATCCGGCTTGCGGATCGACAATCGGGTTGATCGTCCCGGCATCGATATTACCCGTCGTCACGCTGCCGCCCGCGCCGATCAGGACTGAATCACCCGTGCTCAGCGCACCGGTGATAACATTGCCCCCTGCGGTCAGGTCGATATCCGATTCAGCGCGAATGCTGCCAAAAGTAAGATTACCTGCCGTTACGACTTCGAACAGATCGTCTGTCACGATATCGCCGCCATTGATTTCGCCGCCTGATGTCAGCACGATGTCGGCAAGTGACGACACCCCCCCGATCGACAGGTCTCCACGCGCAGATATTGCCGTCGATAAGGCCGATGCGAACCGCGTTTGTGTCGTGAGGGAAAGACCGGCGGCGATGGCGATGTTGCCTGTTGAACGCACTGTTCCAGGATTGACCGCCGCAACGCCATCAAGGCTGCCGACGATGTTGCCTTCAGAAGCAAAATTGAACTGATTGACCGCGATGGTCGCATTGTCGGTGAAGAGAGCTGCATCGCCAGTCAACTGCGTGGTGACGAAGCCCCCGATCGCCAGCGTTCCATTGCGCGCGGCGATCCCAGAAACGGTGACGCCACCGACTGGGGCGACGCTGGTCAGCGTGTCTCCTGTCGCGATTAAGTTCAACGATCCAAGCGAAGACCCCGGTCCATCGGCGCTGATAAAGGCACGGCCATACGCCGTTGCTGCAAGAGGACCGGCAAATGACGTTCCGCCGATGCTGAAGGCGCCAACGAATGCATCGCCGGCGATTGCGAAAGATCCCTCAACCGACTTGATAAAGGCATTACCGCCTGAAGCCGCACCGCCGATTGAGCCATCGCCGCCCAGTCCGACCGCGCCGATTTCCGCATTGCCGCCAATCGTCACGTTGCCTTTGAGAACGTCGATCCGGGCAAGACCGCCGGTTCCTGTTCCGCCAGTGCCCGTCGACACGCTGCCGCCGATTGCAGGCGCGATCAGCGATATATCGCCTGCGATGTTGACAACCGCAGTCCGGGTAACGACCGCGCCATTCTCCTCGAGCCTGATCGCAGCTTCGCCGCCGGTCGCGTTGCCGCCGGTCGCACCGCCGAGTCCGCCATTGCCACTGGCGTTGACGGTGAAGCTGTCGAGATTGACTGTTGCCGTTTCGGTCGTCGTGACAAAATGCGGGCTGGCAAGAATGATCGCATTGCCACCGGTCGCATTGCCGCCTGCACCTGCAATCGCGCCGCTGCGATCTACCCCGCCATTACCGCCAATTGCTGTGGCATTGAAGAAAACTGCCCCTGATGTCACTTCGCTCCCGCGCGCTAGCAGCGTTAGACCACCTCCGGCTGCGGTGCCCCCAGCGCCGGCTGCACCGTCAGTCGTGCCAAGCCCACTCGCTCCGCCGTCGTTGCCAACCGAACTGAAAAATGCGGTGATCGAGTTTGAACGATTGAACCCTTGAATGGTCGGTGCGCCTGCCCCGCTGAAGGTGCCAATTTGGAGGAAGGTCGTGAAGTCCCTCCCGGCACTCCCTCCGATACCACCAGCACCACCTGCACCGCTCGACCCAGCCCCGCCTGCGCCGCCCCGCCCACCGTTCACTTCGCCGTCGAAAACGATATCGCCAAATGTGACTTGGCCGTTGGTGGCACGGGCAAGAATCTGATGATTGAACCCATCGGCCGATCCGCCGGCACCGCCGTTGCCGCCGATAGCGCCCGAAAGTCCATCCCCTCCACTGCCGCCATCCGCATTCGCGAAGACGGTGAGATTGCCGCCTGCGATGATGCTCGGTATGACGACATTGCCGTCCTGCGTATTCAGCGTAAATCGCGCGGCGCTTGCATTGCCGCCCGTCCCGCCCAACCTGCCATTGCCTCCAAAGCCCGTCACATCGACATTCAGATCGCCGAGCGACAATGTTGTGTTCTCGGACGATACGAATGCCCCTGGAGCGTTCATCGCCGGGGTGACGACATTGCCACCATTCACGCCATCGCCGCCGATGCCGAACGCTTCGATCAACGTGGCGCCGGTGACGGTGATCGGCACTTGATTGGCGACCAGACCGGCAAAACCAGCCGTCGCATTACCACCGTTGCCGGTGCTGCCGTCGGCATTGCCGCCGGTCGCGTCGGCATCGATATTGAGATCGGCATCGATCAGGATCGAGCCACTGCCGCCCGGGCCACTGCGCAGCCGTGCGTTGCCGCCGGTTGCATTGCCGCCGTTACCAGCCGATCCTGCTCCGCCGTCGGCATCGGCCACGATGTCGAAACGATCAGGCGAGACCAACGTGAAGCTCCCGTTCGTCACCGAAACATTGGCGGTTCCGCCAACGCCATTGCCACCGGTCGCGCCAGACCCGCCGATTCCGGGCGCGGTCAGAAATCCGTCGGTCGCCGAGACGCTGCCGCCGTTGATGTTGATATCGGTGAACCCGCCAAGCGCAGCGCCGCCAGCGCCAGTGCCGCCAAAGCCGCCGAAACCACCGGTATCGATGTTAAGCGATCCCACCGAAAGCAATGATCCTGGCGCAAACGAGGCGAGCCGCGCCGTGCCGCCCGTTGCGGCTCCGCCAGCAGCAGTGCCAAAACCGCCCTCCGCGCCGGCATCGATCGTAACGCCAACCGAGCTGGAGAATGTCGTGGCCGTGCCTGTTGCCGAAACAACCTCCGCCAACCCGCCGGACGCGTTGCCGCCATTGGCGACCACGCCCGTGCCGCCCTGCGCATTGGCTTTGAGATCGACGAACCCAGCGGTTTCGAATCGCCCGCCATTCAATAGCTGGATCCGCGCCGTGCCGCCGGTGGCATCGCCGCCTGTGGCACCTGCAGTGCCGATAGCGTCGGCTTCGAGGCTGACATCCGCTGCAGAGCCGCTGGTGCTGATATCGCCAGCGGTAACGAGGATCTGGCTCGTCCCGCCGAACGCTGCGGCTCCATTGGTTGCGAACGTTGAGCCCAGCGCATTGGCCTGCGTTCGCAGCGTTATGTTGCCGCCGAACACGCCGACGTCGGCAGCCGAGTTTGTCTGCAACGACGCCGTGCCGCCGCGGATCGTGCCGCCGCTGCCGCCCGCGCTGCTTCCCGTTGTGGCAAATGCCAACACATCGAGCGCGCCTGCCACACTCATCCGCGATCCGCCTTCGATCGCCACGATGTGATTGCCGCCTGTGCCGTTTCCACTCGATGCGCCCAGGTCGGTTGCCGACCCCGCAAGCGCCGAACCGCTCACGGTCAGCGCTCCTACGACATTGACAGTTCCGCCGTTCAGCGCGCGGAAAAGCGATGATCCGCCCGTTGCGTTGCCGCCGGTCCCACCTGCTCCACCGATAGCGGTCGTCGGCGTGAGCACGTTACCGTTGAACGTCGCGGTTCCGCCATTGCCGCCGGTAAAACTCTGGCCGCCGACGGCATCGCCCCCGCGCCCGCCGGTGCCGCTCACGCCGCCAACCCCGCGCGCTCCGCCGTTCAGGCCGCCATTGACGGTAACGACGCCCGCAAACCCGTTCAGTGCATTGACTCGCGCGCCCGACTGATGAATTCCGCCGGTGCCATTGCCGCCATTGCCAAAAGCTGTCCCGGCACCACCAGCTCCGCCAAAGCCCGTCGCCGAGACGAAATTGTTAACACCTGTGACCTGAACGGTCCCGCCAGGGGCACCAAAACCGGCCAGACCTCCCTGCCCGGCCCCGCCAGCGCCGCCATTGCCCTGGATCGTGCCGCTTCCACCGACACCGCCTGCACCCCCGGTGCCGTCCGCACGTGCCGTAATATTTCCGAACAAGAATGTCCCAGCGCTCGTGGCGGCAGTAAAATCATTGGTGCCGGCACCAACTTGTTGCCCGCCGGTTCCATTGCCGCCCGCACCGCCGACGCCGCCCGTCGCGCCGCTGCCCCCTGCGCCCCCTGCGCCGCCGACACCATTTGCGAATATGACGAGACTGCCCGTTGTCATCGTTCCCGCGCTTGACCCCGATCCTACCGTAGCACCACGTCCTGCGATCCCATTGCCGCCACGTCCGCCCGTCCCGCCGCCCGATGCACCCACGCCACCGGTACCGCCGACAGCGTCGGCAGCGATCGTGATCGAACCGAAACTCGCTGTTCCACCTTCGGTAACGAACACATCGCTTGAGAAAGACGTGCTGCCAAGCCCATCGCCGCCCCGACCTGAAATTGCATTGCCGCCGAGCCCGTTTGCTGTGAGGAACGACGATCCGGCAACAGTCAGGCTGCCGCCCGTCTGTGCCCCGACTGCAATACGGCCGCCAGTTCCGATGCCACCACTTGCGGCAATGCCACCACGACCGCTTGCGACCAACGTCAACGATGTTCCGGTGAGCGCGAGAGTGCCCGTATTGGTCAGAACCGAGGCAAACCCGCCCGTTCCACTGCCGCCGGTCGGGCTCAGTGCGGTGCCGCTACCGCCAACACCATCGAGGATAAGCGAGATTGCGCCGCCAACAGAGATGCTGCTGCCAACGCCTACCGTTTGAAGTCCGCCGTTCCCGCCAAAGCCATTTCCAGCCACTCCACTTCCCGAGATCGAACCGCCAGTTCCAATCGCCTGCCCAGAAAACGATCCGCTGACCTGGACCGTGGAGGCATTGGCAAATAGATTTGCGGATGACAAAGTCCGACCTTCGCCGCCGTTGCCGCCGATAGAATTGCCTCCGGTGCCATTGATCGAATTGGTGAAATTTCCCAAGACCCTCGTTGTCCCACCGGTTTGCGCACTTACGCCGAAACCCGGGATCAGTCCTGCAGACGCATTGCCCCCATTGCCCGTCGTGCCATCACCGCCGCGTGCGTCGTGCGCGAGGTTGACGTTGCTCCGCATTTCAAGGAGCCCATTGGTGTTGCTGGTCGTAAACCCACGTCCACCTGTTGCAGCGCCGCCTGTCACGCCGTTCCCGGCGACCGCATTCGTTCGCAAATCGACATTGCCCGCGATCGTAACCCGGCCTGACTGGTTCGATTGAATATGCACAAAGCCGCCAGCGGCAGCGCCGCCAGTTCCACCCGTTGACAGCCCACCTGTTGCCGTTGCGAAAAGTTCGGCCGTCGACGCCAGATCGATGACCCCGGTCGTGCCGAGAATTCGCGCTTGCCCGCCGGTTGACAGCCCCGCATTGCCCGACTGCACGGCCCCTGTGGTGGACTGCGAGTCAATCGTTACCGCCCCATCTACGTCGATCCGGCTTGCCGCCAATGTTGCAGCAATCGTCGATGTGCCCCCGGTGGCGGCACCACTCGACCCTGCGCCCGATACGATGGCTCCGGAACTGGCATCCGAACGAACTGAAAGCGTGCCTGTAAGATTGATCTGGCCCGTCGTAGTGCCGTTGCCAGCAGTAAACGTGGCGAGCCCTCCTGTAGCCGTGCCACCGTCCGCCTCAAGGCTGCCTGCACCGCCACTGCCAACGGCCGCAGCAAAAGCCTGGTTGGTGATGCCGATTATGCCACTGTCCGCGAAAATCTGACCAAACCCTCCGGTTGCATTGCCACCACGATTGCCCGCGCCGACTGCGCTCCCCGCAATGGCATTGGCGAGCGCAAAGGCGGTGTTGCCGATGGTAATTTCCGCCGCTGCGCCATTGATGATTCCGATCAATGCGCTCCCGCCGGTCGCATTCCCGCCCGATCCCGAAGAAAGCGCGTTTCCACCAACGCCCCGCGCAACCACCTGCGCGTTTCCTGCGATATTCACGACGCCGACCTGCGACCCGACATTGGCAAGTCCGCCGATTCCCGCGCCGCCGCTGCCAGCGACTGTGGCCGTACCACCGCTTCCGCCACCGCCAATCGCAAAAAGCTGGGCTGAACCACCGATGGATATGGCAGGGCCACCACTTGTTGTGGAATTTGCGACAAGCCGCACGTCGCCGCCCCGGCCTATGCCACCAATGCCGTCGCCACCCGCCATATTGGTGCCGCCTGCGCCACTTGCCGAGATATCGGCCAACGTGGCGACTGCAATTCTCCCGCCGGTCCCTTGAGAGATTGAAGCGGTGCCTCCGGTACCGTCTCCGCCGTCTGTCCCAACCCCGTTGGAACTTGACGCAAAGCCATTAGAATCAAGTATTAGAAAATCTGCCGTAATGACGCTGTCGGCATTCGCCACCACGCGAGCATCGCCGCCAACTGCGCTTCCACCGACGGCATTAGGGCCAGAAAGCGCAGTTCCACCCGTCGCGCTTGCATCGACGATCGCACCCCCTGTTAACACCACCGTACCTGAGATGCCGGACGCAGCAATAGATGCTGCGGCCGAACCTGTTCCCCGGCCGCCATCGCCACCAAATCCAACACCGCCCGAAGCCAGGCCTTGGACCCGCGTTTGCCCGCCGATGGTGATAGAGCCGTTATTCGCGAAAATACTCGGAAGGCCAGCAACTGCATTCCCGCCGTCGAGGATACCCACACCCGAATCATTGACGGTTGCATTCGCCGAAATCAGTACCGTCCCGGCGACCGAAATCGCGCCGCTGTTGGTGAATAATGCTGCTGTTCCACCTTGCGAATTGCCAGTTGCCGTGACACCCGGAAAGTTGGCCAGATCGCCTTCCGCATCGGCGGTCAGGATCAAATTGCCCCCGACCGTAATCGTACCTGTGTCGCTGTGAATCTGCGCAAATCCAGCTGTCGCGCTCCTGCCCAGTCCGTTGGCAAGTTTTTCATCGACAGAGCCGGTGAGATTACCAGCGACCGTGATCGTGCCACCAGCAAAGGTCGCAATATCAAGATCGATCCCGCCACGGCGCGCTGCTCGTGCACTGAAGTTAGAAGCAAAATTTAGGCCTGAAACTGTATTGCCGTAAGCGCGCAACGGCCCGTTGCTTCGTGCAAAAACGTTCGACGTGAAGTTATTGTCCCCGATGTTAAGGTCGGTCTGCGCAATACTGGCTGGGCTGTTTACGAACGGGTCACCAGTGCCAGCAGCGACGCCACGCACATTATGACCTGTTGAAAGCACAATCGTGTTGCCATCGACGTTGGCAGCGCCTGCAACATCAAACCCGATTTGCCCGCCGCTTTGAATCAACATGCTGATGGCATCGTTCTTCGGCACCGCGACCATGTAAATCCGGTGATTATCGCCTGCGCCTGACGATGCAGGGCCGGTGATGCTGCCGCGCTGTTCGAGCACCGGGTTAACCCCGTTGCCGACCACGCCGCGCGTCGTCGTGATGTCGAACAGGCCGGCATTATAGGTAAAGTCGACCGCCTCGGCCGCCACCAGCGCTGCGGTGCCATTGACGGTGATCGTGCCTTGCGAACTGATCCGCGGGGCAACCGCGACAACGAAGCTGTTGGCGGCGGTCGCGTTGAACTGCGCGCCGGGGTTGATCGCGATGGTGGCCGTGCTGTCGACAGCGTTCGACACACTGAAGCTCGTCGATCCGGGGAAGAACTCGCCTGCTGTTTCGGCAAAATCGCCCGTGCTGAGCACAGTATTGCCCACATTGAACCGCGCGTTCGATCCGATGATGAACCCGCCTGGCGTGTAAAACCAGATCCCGTTGCCGCCGCTCACATCAGTGACGAGACCATCGAAAATCGCCGCGCGCGACGTGTTTGCAGGCACGATGCGGTTGAGCACGACGTAGGGCGTAGATGCCGCGACATAATTGACGCTGTTGCCATTGGGCAGGAAGGTGAAGGGGGCCGTGCCTGTATTATCGTCGGGC
>JANPIQ010000455.1:0-2896 GCA_031425075.1 Sphingomonadales bacterium | reverse complement strand
TCGATAGGGGTGTGGAGCAGGCTTTCAGGCCTCGTCGGTTGACATATCAAGACCGGCAGGCCACCGGCAGCCGCCATATTGAGAAGGGCGTAACACGCGTGAAATCAGCAATTTCGAACACGGCTCGGCGCAAACCCTGTGCGGCGTGGTTGTTTGCGTCGACAGCATTGTTCGTTCCGGCGGTTGCAGCAGCGCAAGTGCCTGCCGTGACGTCGACGGTGCCAGCCGTCACGCCCGCCAGTGGTGGTATCATCAAATCGATTGCGGTCACAGGTGCGCAACGGCTGGAGGCCGATACCGTCAGATCCTATATCCAGTTGCGCGCGGGTGGGCGATACACGACCGAAAGCCTTGATCAGGCAATCCGCGATTTGTTCGAAACCGAGCTGTTTCAGGACGTGCAGATTCGCGACAATGCCGGCGAATTGACAATTGAAATCCGCGAAAATCCGGTGATCAACCGCGTAATCCTTGAAGGTAATAAGCGCCTGAAGGAAGACAAGATCACCAAGGAAATCAAGCTCGCCCCGCGACAGATTTTCAGCCGGTCGAAAGTCCGTGCCGATGTCGCGCGCATTGTCGAACTTTACAGGCGTCAAGGTCGGTTTGCTGCCGTTGTCGATCCCAAGATGGTGCAACTCGATCAGAACCGTGTCGATGTGGTGTTCGAAATCAGCGAAGGTCCGAAATCCAAGGTCCGCCAGATCAATGTCATCGGCAATGAAGAGTTTTCCGAAAGCAAGTTGCGTGGCGAAATGGCCACCAAACAATCGCGCTTTTTTCGGTTTTTCAGCTCGAGCGACAGTTACGATCCCGACAAGCTGGCGTTCGATCAGGCCAAGCTACGCCAGTTTTATCTCACGCAAGGCTATGCCGATTTCCGCGTGGTTTCGGCAGTGGCCGAACTGACGCCCGACAAACGCGACTTCATCGTGACCTATGTCGTTGAAGAAGGCGATCGCTACAAGTTCGGGGATATCGCTGTGGAAAGCGATCTGCGCGATTACAAGCCGGTCGCAGACCGCCTTGCGTTGAAGAAGGGCGAATTTTACAACGCCAAGCTGGTTGAAGATACCGTCGAAAGCCTGACCGAGGCTGCTGGTCTGTTCGGTTATGCATTTGCCGAAGTGAATCCCGATTTCGTCCGCGATAAAGACACGCTGACGATGGGGATCACGATGCGCATCGCCGATGCGCCCCGCGTGTATGTCGAACGGATCGATATCAACGGCAACACGCTGACGCAGGACAAGGTTGTCAGGCGGGAGTTTCGTTTGTCAGAAGGCGATGCGTTCAATAGCATTCAGGTCAAACGATCGGCTGACCGCATCAAGTCTTTGGGGTTTTTCCAGGAGAATCTGGAAATCGAGCAGAAGCCTGGATCCGCACCTGACCGGATCATTCTCGAGGCGAATGTCGAGGAAAAATCGACAGGTGAATTGCAGCTGTCGGCAGGGTTTTCGTCGCTCGAGCGCTTCATCATCAACGCGTCGATCCGCCAGCGCAACTTCCGTGGCAAGGGCCAAGAACTGCGCGCGAGTGTGAATTACTCGCAGTTCTCTCGGTCGGTCGAACTCGGCTTTACCGAGCCATATTTCCTCGATCGTAACATTGCGCTTGGTGGTGACATTTTCCGCCGCGATCTGAGCAGCTTCAATTTCATCAACAACAATCGCAACACCACCTACGAACAGGTTACGACAGGTTTCCAGATACGTACCGGTATCCCGATCACCGAGTTTTGGTCGGTCGCAGGCCGCTATGGCTTGAGTCTTGACGATGTCGGGCTCGACCGGACACGGTTTTTCAACAATGGTGTCTGCGAACCCTTGCTTGCCGGTCGCTTCCTCTGCGATGCCATCGGCAAGCGCACGACATCGTCTATCGGGTACAGCGTTGTTTTCGACAATCTGAACAATCGTGCCCGTCCGAGCGCTGGCCAGCGGATGGTGTTTGGTCAGGATTTTGCCGGACTTGGCGGCAGCGTCAAATATCTGCGTACCACGATAAACGCTGCAAAATATTGGCGCCCCTTCGGCAATTTCGTGCTCTCGGCTGCGATTGAAGGCGGCTATATGCTGCCCTTCAATAAGGATCGCGGGCCGGGGATCGACAAAGTCCGCCTGACCGACCGGTTCTTTTTGGGCGAACCTGATTTCCGCGGCTTCGACATTCGCGGGGTTGGCCCGCGTGTTCTGCGCATTCCGTTTGAAAATGGTGCGCTGACTACCGATCGCCGCCGGATCCAGGATGACGCAATTGGTGGTCGCGCCTATTATCGGGGACGTCTCGAGCTGGAAATCCCATTGGGGTCAGGGGCTAGCGAGCTCGGTATTCGTCCTTCTGTATTCATGGACGTCGGGGCGTTGTTCAAGGTGACGACACCGAATTTGACCAAGCTCTCGTCATTTCCGCTCGACGCTACCGGCCAGCCAACCATCCTCAATCTTCCGATCCTAGATGCCAACGGCAACAATCAGTGCATCGACGGTGGCAATCAGATTATCGTACGGCCAGTTGGCGGATGCCCTGTCAATTTCATCGACTTTGCCAATCCCATCGCACCATTCGATGAACAGTTTTTCGGTGACACGATCAAGCCGCGTCTTTCGGTCGGCGTCGGGTTCAACTGGAATTCGCCATTCGGTCCATTCAGGATCGATATAGCCCGTGCTCTGCTAAAGGAGCCCGGGGATGATACAAAACTGTTCACATTCAACGTAGGAACCCAATTCTGATGAACATGCTCTTGAAAGCCGCATTGCTTGCAACGGCTCCTATCGCTCTCGTCACGCCAACGCTTGTTTCGGCACAGGCGACATCGAATGTCGGCGTCGCCAACCTTGATGAAGCGGTGCAGAAATCGAACGCTTATGTCGCGGCGATTGCCCAGATC
>JANPIQ010000454.1:0-5830 GCA_031425075.1 Sphingomonadales bacterium | reverse complement strand
CGCGATGTCGGTCGCTGGCATCCGCATCTCGGCCCACATCCGGCGCTCGGCACCCGACAGCTTGTAGCGGTCGGTCCAGCTGGTCAGCTGTCGACTGAAATAGCCCTCGCCGGTGCGCAGGCGGCTCATGATGAAATGCGGGTCGAGCACCGTGAAGTCGCTGAGCAGCAAGATATAATCGCGGTCATACTTCACCGGCTCGGCGCCCGCCGGATCGATGATCAGCGGGCCGTAGTGCCCTTGCTGCTCCTGCAAGCCCGAATGGCTGTGATACCAATAGGTACCCGCCTGACGCACCGGAAAGTCGTAGGTGAAGGTCTTGTTGGGCTTGATGCCCGGAAAGCTGATGCCGGGGACGCCGTCCATCTGGAACGGCACGAGCAAGCCGTGCCAGTGGATCGACGTGTCCTCGCGCAGATGATTGGTGACGTTGAAGCGGACGTTCTGACCCTCGCGCAAACGGATCAGCGGGCCAGGCACGCTGCCATTCACCGCACGGCCGATGCTGCGCCGGCCCTCGATGATGCGCAGCCCGTCGCGCACTGCGAGGTCGATCACCTCGCCACGCACTTCATCGAATCCTGCGCGAATTGTCGCGGCACCACGACGGGACACGCTATGCCCGCCGCTATGCCCACCGATGCTGTGCCCTTGCGCCCAAGCGGGCATCGCGCCAAACGCCGAAGCCGCGCCAAGACTGGCAATGAGGTGGCGTCGTGAAAGGGTCGTATTGTTCATGATGTCCTTTACGCGCGCCGCGCGCGCTTCCCTCGAATTTTCTGACAATCTGTTGATGTTCGGTTCCGCCAGGAGTCAGGCACCCATCGTGCCCATCCGCGTGAGCATCCAAACCGCCATCGCAACCATCATGACGTTCTCGGTGAGCGAGACGAAGCCGAGCGGTACGTTGCTGTCGCCACCGACGCAGGCGCACTTGATCTCGCGCTTGTCGATATAGACGGCCTTGAAAACCGATACCGCGCCGATCGTGCCGATGAACAGTGCGACGGGGATCGACACCCAGTGCAGCGCGCCCGTGACCATCAGCACGCCCGCCACCCCTTCGGCATAGGGGTATATGGTGCCGTAGGGTACCCACCGCTTGGCAAGAAGATCGTAGTTCAGGAACATTGTGGCGAATTTGTCGACGTTCTGGAGCTTGAGGATCGCGAGAATACACATGCTGAATGCGATGAACCATTCGGCAGCGCGGACGATGAGAACGCTTCCATAGATTGCGTAGCTCGCCGCGAAAGCCATGAGCGCCGTCATGGCAAACAGCGCGATGATCGGCCGGTAGGTGGTTGCATTCGGGTCCGCGACGTTCAAACCAAGAAAGCGCCGTAGATCGTCGTAGCCGCCGATCCGCTTGCCCTCGATGAATGTCTGCGGCGTCGTGGCTACGCCGTGCTCGGCCTTGAACGCGTCGGTCGCCTCGCGTGTCGTCAGGTGATGGTCCTCGACCGCGTAGCCCTTTCGACGCAACAGATCCTTCGCTTTCAAGCCATACGGGCAAGTGTGCTCCGCCATCATCATGCGGTGGAGGGTTGCGGTCTTCGCGGATGCCGTCGCCATGTCGATACTCCTTGTCGGTAAAGCGTCGGCATCGCATATAGGTCCCGGACCATGGTACGGAATCAAGCCCTAATATGAAAATTGGCGATCTGGCGCGTGCAGGTGGCGTCGGCGTCGAGACGGTGCGCTATTATCAGCGGCGTGGCTTGGTCGCCGAGCCGCCGCGCCCCGGTGGCGTGCGACGCTACGGCAGCGAGGACGCGCGCCGCTTGCGGTTTATCCGCTCGGCACAGGGCGCGGGGTTCACGCTCGAGGAGATCGGTGAACTGCTTGCGCTCGACGCAACCGAAGACCGTGCCAAAGCCCGCGAGCTGGCTCATACGCGGATCGCCGCGCTCGATGCGAAGATCGCCGAGCTTCAGTTGGCGCACGTGGCGCTGTCGCGGCTGGCGTCTGATTGCGCTGACGAAGACGGCGGGCCGTGCCCGATTATTTCTGCGTTCGATCCGAATTCTTGAGGGTTTGCCGAGCGCAGGCCGTAAAGAAGTTTGGGGGGTCGATCAAACGAAGGACCCCGATCATGCACCACCAGATGAACGATGCGATGCAGGCCTGCATCGACGCCTGCCAAAGATGCCATGTTAGCTGTCTGTCGATGGCGACGGGACACTGCCTCGAAGCTGGTGGCGCGCACGCCGAACCCGGACATATCAAGTTGATGCTCGACTGCGCTCAAATTTGTACAGTTGCCGTCGACTTTATGGCGCGCGGATCGGCGCATCATGCGCACATCTGCCGCGAATGTGCCGAAATCTGTCGGGCGTGCGAGGCAAGCTGCCGCGCGCTCGATGGCATGGACGAATGCGCCGACGCCTGCCGTCGCTGTGCCGAGGAATGCGAGAAGATGGCGTCGGCCATGTGACGAACGGGGGCGGGCTTCGGCTCGCCCGATCGCGCTGGCAAATGAGGGGTTGACGGTCGCGCCGCGTATAGAGGTATGCGGAGGTCGACCATGGAACTCGATGACTATCTCGAACGGCTGAAGGCCGAGCCCATCCCGGACTTGTCGGGCATCGACGGCGTGCGCCTGGCGATGCGTGCCGGTCGGGAACGGCAGCAGGGACACTTGATGCTGACGACAGCGGCGGGTGCGGCTTTGATGATCGGCGTGGCGGGCAGCTTGCCTTCATCCGGGGGGCCGTCCGCATCGGTCGTGCCGTTCGGTCCGCCAGCATCGCTGGTGCCACTCGTGCTGATAGGACGCGGATGACGGTACGTCGCATTGCTCTCATTGCCCTGGTAGCGCTGATCGCCGCAGTGCTTGGCGTGTGTATTGGTCGGGCGGTCCTGCCCCAGCCGATGCATACGGAAGCCGAATTGCACGCACTGCTCCATGAGCGTCTCGACCTTGATGCCGCACAGCATGCAAAGCTCGACGCGCTCGAAAGGGATTTCGCGAACAAGCGCAGGACGCTGGATGCACAATTACGCGCCGACAACGCACGCATCGCCGAGGCGATCGCTGCCGAACATATCTACGGCCCACGGGTGGCCACTGCGGTCGATACATCGCACCATTCGATGGGAGAAGTGCAAAAGGCCACGCTTGAACACGTCTTCGCGATGCGCGCGATTCTGCGCCCCGACCAGGCTGCTAAGTTCGATGCAGCATTGGACAAGACGCTGACCGCCGAGACAAAGTGACCTCAGCGGTTGACGATGCAACGCTTGTCGAGCGTTGCCTTTTTGGCGAGAGCCAAGCGCAACGGGCGCTGGTCGAACGGCACCGCCCGGCTATTTGGCGGCTTGCGCGCAATGCGACCGGTAGTGCCGAAGAGGCCTACGACATCTCGCAGGAAACATTCGTTGCCGCGTTCGCAGCGCTAAAGCGCTACGATCCTGCACGCTCCTTTAGGGGTTGGTTAGTGCGTATCGCGCTTAATAAATGCCGTGATTGGTCACGGCGGCGTGCGGTCCGGCGGATGTTTCAATTTGCGATGCCCGAAGATCATGAGGCAACATTTGCCGATGACGCCGCGTTGCCCGATCG
Organism: Sphingomonadales bacterium; assembly: GCA_031425075.1. GTDB lineage: Bacteria > Pseudomonadota > Alphaproteobacteria > Sphingomonadales > Sphingomonadaceae > Aquisediminimonas. The sequence continues at coordinate 2,265 of JANPIQ010000454.1, read as the reverse complement.
CATTACGGAAGGCCGCGCCGAGCTTGCAAAAGTTTCGCGCGCAATCGCCGACCTGCCAAATCGTCTGAAGGAAGTCCTGCTGCTGCGCGCGATCGATGGGTTGAGCCAGACTGAAACCGCCGTGCTTCTTGGCATAACCGAAAAGGCAGTCGAAACGCGGTTGGCGCGCGCCCGCAGAAAATTATTGATGCCGTGAGGGGAAGTGGCTGTGCTTGCGTATAGCAATTGTTAGCCGTGGATTTTGCCTCCACACCATGACACCGCCATCTAGTTGCAACGTTCCATCGGAGTTAGTGATGACAATGAAAAATCTGTTCGGGGCAATGGCCCTTACCATCTCCAGCGCCGCCTTTGCAGCGGAGCCAGCACCCGCCCCCGAAAAGGAGTGCTGCTGTTGCAAGAAGGACGCAAACGGCAAAATGGCTTGCGGTAAGGACAAGGCCGGCCAAGCTGGCGACGAACACGAGGGCCATGACATGGGTGGCATGGATCAAAAGTAAGCAATTGGCGCGGAGGGTCGGCAATGATCCCTCGCGCATTGGTGCGGAGCGATGCATATGAAGAACTGGGTCTTGGCACTGGCACTTGTTGGCACCCCGGCGCTTGCGGCAAGCGAAGCCGTGATGCACCGCGACCCCGGCTGTGGGTGTTGCGTGCAATGGGCGGCGCAGGTTCGGAAGGCGTTTGGCCGCAGCGTCCAGGTTGTCGATGATGCGAATCGGCCCGCGCTTCAGCGCAGGATCGGGCTACCGCCGGGACTTGCATCGTGCCATACTGCTTTAATCGATGGAATGGCCTTCGAAGGCCACGTTCCCATAGCCGATATGAAGCGCGTGCTTGCAGCGAAACCGAAAGGCGTGCGCGGCCTAGCGGTTCCGGGAATGCCAATCGGTTCGCCCGGCATGGAGGTGCCCGGCAGGGCCGCCGACCGCTTTTCAGTGATAGCGTTCGGGACCGGTAAGCCGTTCATCTTGGCGCGACATTGAAGTGCCGACAAGAGTTTCGCTGCCTCTATCGCTACAGCGCCATTTTGAGAGGGTGCTCTGTGTGCGAAACACGGCTGCGGGCGATCGCATAATGGCAATTCTCCACATTTGGCGGCTTGTGCGAAGTCAAGGACCACCGCTCGCTTTTAAGTCCGACCGAAGCCAAGCTAAATGACATGCGTAGGGCGCCCTGGTAACTTCGCAGCGCCAGATGAACTAACGGCACCTTACCGCCTTTTCGGGCCAAAAGCAGACTGTCGGGATTGTCCAACAAAGCTGACATCGGGACCAAGGCGGAAACAAGCTGCCCTTGGTCGACATTCTATTGGACTAGTTTGGCTGACCAAGCATTAGTCGTCGCGCCGAATCTCGAGTCGGACCCGGTTTGTTTGCCCCGATCGGTCGCCCGGCGGGGCTGTGGGTGGTGGGAGCGACATAGTGCCGCTCCGCAGGAGACCATTCATGACCAAAGCCCGATTTACCGACGCCCAAGGCATCATCCTCGCTGAAGCCGCTCAGCGCAATGACGGGTCTTTGCTGCCACTGACGAACATCGACCTTTCTGCGGACAAGCACACCGATGCGGTCGGATCACTCGAAAAGCGCGGCTTTGCCGAGATGTTCGATGTGACCAACGAGGCAAAGCGTTGGCGCATTTGCAACGATGTCATGGCGGGCCTGCGCATCACCGCAAAGGGCTTGGCAGCCAACGGTATCGAAGACGCGCCGACGCCAAATCCCGCAACGGATATTGTGTTAGATGCGCATCCTGACGGAGAAGGCGAGGCCCCGAACGCTGACACGCAGCTTGAGGTCCTGCCGGTCTACCCCTACAAGCCCTCGAAACAAATGATCGTCGTTGAGCTGCTTAGCAGTGCCGGGGGTGCAACCATCGACGAACTGATTGCTGCGACGGATTGGTTGCCGCACACTACCCGGGCCATGCTGACAGGCCTGAAGAAAAAAGGGCACACGCTCCACAGCACAAAGGCCGCAGGCGTGCGCCGTTACTCCATCGTTGCAGGACACTCAGAGTGAGCCAGCTTCAACTAAAGCGCGAACTCGCGGAGTTGGCGATGATGTCGCCAACCCAGCTGCGCGCAGCGTGGCACCCCCATCACGGCAGCGCAGCGCCTTCGCTCTCCGCTGACCTGCTCAGGCTGGGTCTGGCTTATCGTCTGCAGGAAGTGGTGCTCGGTGGTCTCGATCCTGTCAGCCGCCGTACGCTCGGTGGCAAACGCCCCGAACCATCGCTTCCAGTCGGGACCCGACTGCTGCG
>JANPIQ010000453.1:0-5759 GCA_031425075.1 Sphingomonadales bacterium | reverse complement strand
CCGGCCCGCCATCGCGCGGTCAGGATCGCGCGCCGCCCTTAGCAATGCCGCGCGGCCTTGCTGCCACAGGCTGTCGATCCAGTCTTGCACGGCCGGGTTGGCGATCATTTCATGTTTCCAGCCATCGACGCGCTGTTGCATCGCCGCATCATGCTGAAGATCGTGCGCCAGATCGACAATGGCATCGTTGATCCGCAGCCGAAGCGGATGATCAGGATCGTCGGACATGTCCTGTGCGAGTTTGTTCAGACCTGTGATGACCGCATCGGCGACATTTTCATCAAGGCCTGTCCAGCGGAGGATCCGCCCTGCGCGATCCTGCACCATCTGCCGGATGATCGGTTCGTTTGTGGCGAGGATGATCGTGGCGCGCGACACGATGCCATCGAGCAGCGGAATATGGCGGCCGTCATGGATTGCCGCAGCAAGCGCCCGGCCCAGCAGCGGTCCGGCATCGAGCGCGCGCAACCGGTCTCCGATCGCGCTTTTGGCCATGCCGCCCAGCCGCTCATCGTCGAGGCTTTCGATGGCATCGGCGAGCAACCGCGATGCGCCTTCGCGCAGCCGTCCAGCGCCGCCATGATCGGGGTCTGCGAGGAAGCGGCCCGCCGCGGCCGCGACATCGAGCCGCTGCATCCGCCGTGCCACGACCACTGGCGTGAGGAAATTATCGCGCAGGAATTGCGCCATCGTATCGCCGATTCGGTTCTTGTTAAGCGGGATGATCGCGGTGTGCGGTATGGGAACGCCAAGCGGGTGGCGGAACAGCGCTGTGACCGCGAACCAATCGGCGAGCCCGCCCACCATCGCGGCTTCGGCAAAAGCCTTGATGAAGCCGATGACCGGATGCGCTTCGACAAAGACGCGCGCGGTCAAATACACGCAGGCCATTACCACCAGCAAGGACGTTGCGGCGATCTTCATCCCGCGAGCGCCTCCCTGTACCGGGAAGCTCAACGTCGGAACGCGATCCACTCGCTGCGGCCGCTTGCTGCGGAGCTTGTGCTTACTCGGCGGGTTCAATCGAGGGCCTGCTCCGGCCGATGCGACGACGCAGCCAGTTGGGAAGCGGACTGGGCGGACGGTCCATCGGTTTTTCACCATGATTGGTCAGCCAGTAACGCAGCCAGGTGCCAACGCGTTCCTCCATACCCATCGCCAGGCTGAAACTGGCAGGCACGATGACGAGTGTCAGCACGGTCGACACGATCAGCCCGCCGATCACGACGACGCCCATCGGCTGTCGCCACGCGCCATCGCCCGTCAGTGCAAGCGCTGTGGGCAACATGCCCGCGATCATCGCAACGGTGGTCATCACGATCGGCTGTGCGCGCTTATGCCCCGCCTCCATCACAGCTTCGTATATCGGGACCCCGCGATCGATTTCCTCGAGCGCGAAATCGACGACGAGGATCGAGTTTTTGGCAACGATGCCAAGCAGCATCAGCATCCCGATCATCACCGGCATCGAAACCGGCATGCCGACGATCCAGAGCGCCAAGCCAGCGCCCAGCGGGGCCAGCAACAGCGACCCCATGTTGACGAACGGCGGCATGACGCGCCTGTAAAGCAGCAGCAAAACGGCAAAAACCATCAACACGCCAGAGACGACCGCGATCAGGAAGTTTTCAACGAGCTCCATCTGCATTTTCGACTGGCCGGTGCTGAGACGCGTAATCCCCTGCGGCAGATTCTTCATGATCGGCAATGCGTTGATCTTGTTATTGGCAACGCCGCTGACAATCCCTTCGGCAAGATCGGTGCCGACGATGATGCGGCGATTGAGATTGGTCCGCCTGATCGAAGTCGGCCCCGAACCGAATCCGATTTCGGCAACGGTCTTCAACGGGACCGACATGCCGTTTGCTGTGGGAACAGGCAGATTTTCAATCGTCGAAAGGCTGCGCCGCGAATCCTCGCTCAGCGTCACACGGATCGGCACCTGCCGGTCGGACAGCGAGAATTTGGGGCTGTTCTGATCGATATCGCCGATTGTCGCGATGCGGATCGTCTGGCTGAGCGCGGCGGTGGTCACCCCCAGTGTCGCTGCAACATCGAGCCGTGGCGTGATCAGGATTTCGGGCCGCTGGAGATCGCCGATCACGCGCGGTGCTGTCAATTCGGGCAACGACCGCATCTGATCGACCAGCGTGTTGGCGGTCTGTGTCAGGACTTCAGGATCGTCCCCTGCCAGCGTGATGTCGATATCGCGGCCAGAGCCCGGAGGGCCGCCCTGGTTCTGCGCCTGAAAATTGACGCGCGCATCGGGAATTTTTCCGAGTTCCTTGCCCCATTTTTCCTCGAAGTCGAGGCTCGACATGGTGCGATCCTGCTTGAGCGTCAGGTAGATATTGGCGTTGCCCGGATTGATGTCGGCGAACGCCGCATCGACAACACCTGTTTCGCTCCCGAGCATTTCTTGCACCCGCTCGGTAATGCTGCGGGTTTGCGCGAGCGTTGTGCCGGGCACCATTTCGATTCTGACCTGGCTATAATCGCTATCGGTATCGGGGAAGAACGAGAAGCTCAGCTGGCTGAAGACGCCGACCGTTGCGAGCATAGCGAGCGCGCCCAATCCGACGGTTTTCCAGCGATGGACCAGCGACCAGCGCAGCAGATCGAGATATTTTTCCATCCATTTGCCCGATGCGTGTTCCTGCACGCCGTGGCTTTTGAGGAAATAGGCCGAGACCATCGGCGTAATCGTCCGCGCGACGAGGAGCGAGAACAGCACTGCGACCACGACGGTCAAACCGAAATTCTTGAAAAACTGCCCCGAAATCCCGGGCATCAATCCAACCGGAAGGAACACCGCCACAATCGCCATCGTCGTTGCCAGCACGGCAAGACCGATCTCGTCCGCCGCCTCCATCGATGCCTGATAGGCCGATTTGCCCATCCGCATGTGCCGCACGATATTCTCGATCTCGACAATGGCATCGTCGACCAGCACGCCTGCAACCAACCCCAGCGCCAGGAGGCTGATCTGGTTAAGACTGAAACCCAGCAGCGACATCACCCAGAATGTCGGAATTGCCGACAAAGGGATGGCGATGGCCGAAATGATTGTCGCACGCCAATCCTTGAGAAAGATGAAGACGACGATGACCGCAAGGATCGCGCCTTCGATCATCGCGATCATCGACGAATTATATTGCTCACGCGAATAATTGACCGTGGTGAACAGGTCGCGGAATTTGACTTTGGGGTTTTCGGCCTCGAGCTTGCGAAGCTCGGCAATCGCATCGTCGTAAACCGTGACATCCGATTCGCCCTTGGCGCGCTGCAACCCAAAGCTCAGTACCTGCCGGCCGTTCATCGTCGAAATCGAACGCTGTTCGGCATAGAGATCGCGTACTTCGGCAATGTCGGACAGCTTGACCGCTCGCCCGTTGCCGAGCGAAATCATCGATTCGCCCAGCTCGAACGCACTGTTGGCGTTGCCGACGACGCGGATCGATTGTTCCGCGCCTGCAATTTCGGTCCTGCCACCAGCCGAATTGACGTTGGTCTGTCTTAACTGGGCGTTGACCTGCGCCGCGGTGATGCCGAACGATTGCAGCCGTGCCGGATCGAGCACGACGCGCACTTCGCGGCTGACCCCGCCGCCGCGCTGGACGCCGCCCACACCGGGCAGCGCGCGGAGCCGCTTGTTGACGACGTTATCGACGTACCAGCTCAATTCTTCGAGCGTCATGTCGACCGCCTCTGCCGAGATATAGGCGATCGGATTGCCTGCGGTGTTTTCGCGCAGGACCTGGGGTTCGAGGATCCCGTCAGGCAGATCGCTGCGCACATTGGCGACGGCATCGCGCACATCGCTTACCGCGCGATCGATTGGTGTGCCGATCTTGAAGAAAATGACGATCGTGGCCTGGCCTTCGCTGACCCGGGTATCGATTTCATCGACGCCGGTTATGCTACGAATTGCGGCTTCGACCTTTTGTGCGACCTGTGTTTCGAGTTCGACAGGCGCGGCACCAGGCTGCGCAATCGAGACCACGGCGATCGGAAAATCGATATCGGGATCTTGCGACACCGGCATTCGCATGAAGGCAAGAATGCCCGCCAGCGTCAGAGCGATAAACAGGACGATCGGCGGAATCGGGTTTTCGATCGACCAGGCTGAGATGCGGCGAAAGTTCATCGTGCGGCCGTTTCCAGTTTTGTCCTCGATTGAATTAAGCGTTACCCGGGATTGTGGAACCCGCCTGCCGACAAGATGACCGATTCGGTCCCGGTGAGGCCGCTGACGATGGTCACGCCGCTATCGTTGACAGTGCCGACTTTGACATCGCGCCGGATAATCTTGTTGTCGGGGCCGACCACAAACACATAATTGCCCTTGGTATCGCTCAACACCGCACTTTCGGGAAGCAGCGGTGCATCGACCTGACCGCTGGTAATCTGTGCCGATGCAAAGCCACCGGGGCGCAAGGCTTCGTTATAGCCGAGCGCGATCTTGACGGTGCCCTGGCGCGATTCGGGATCGATCACAGGCGATTTCTGCCAGATTTGCCCGGCAAAGCTCTTCGTGGACCCGACGGGAATGACATTCGCAGACTGGCCCGCGCTAACCCGGGCCATGTCGGCTTCGGCAAGAAGCGCACGCATTTCCATCTGCCCGCCTTGCGCCATCCGGAACAACACGCCCGAACCTGCGCTGACAACCTGTCCAGGCTCGACCGCACGGGTCAGGACAAGGCCGGCGGCGGGCGCGCGGATATCGAGCCGCCCGATCCGCGCGCGATTGCCCGCAAGCTGCGCCTGTGCGACGCGAACCCGCGCAACGGCGGCATCGCGCGTTGCCGTGCGGCGATCGACATCAGCCTTCGATACAAATCCGCGCGATACCAGCGCGTTGGCGCGTTCAAGTTCGGCCTGAGCCAGCCGGGCGTCGGCCTGTGCAACGGTTACTTGTGCTGCGAGTTGCGCGCTATCCTGGGTCTGGACGCTGCGCTCAATCGAGGCCAGTATTTGACCCTGCGCAACCCATGTGCCGGGTTCGACCCAGACGCGTGTGACAAGCCCGCCTTCGCCTGCAACGCCGATGGGCATTTCGCGGCGCGCGGCAAGGCTTCCCGATGCCGTGATGACGTTTGCGACCGCCCGTCGGCCGGGGACGACGACAGACACGGTCGGTGCTTCTTTGGTTTCACCTGCTGCAGCGGCAGGCGCGTTGCTCCGGTTGTAGGCAATGACCGCGCCTATGATAGCCACGATTGCAAGGACGATGCCGATAATGATCCAGCGGCGTTTGCGGCGCGCGCTGGCGTCGTTTGCGTCGTCGTAATAGGCCGTGCCTTCGGGTTCCCGGGCCAGTCGCGTTTCGAAATTCATTGTCCTGCCGCTTTCACGCCCGCAATGCGGACATCATGGTTCGCCTTTATGCCTACTGTATTACACAGGTAGGTCACCTATTACAAGCGGCGCGCCATCCCTTCGGCCGAGCCCGATGCGTTCTGCCCAATTCGTGGCAAAATGCAACCGGCGCGCAGTGGAATTTCTGCTTGCCATGGCCATCGGACGAGGCGACCATGGCATTTGCGGGGGCTACCCCTCCGGCAAAGGTCAAAAATCAGGAGTGGGTTATGGATGGACGCGGTTTTCTAGGCTGGATTGTCATCGGTGCCGTTGCAGGCGTGCTTGGAAAGTTTCTGATGCCAGGAAAGGATCCAGGCGGGTTCATTGTTACGATCCTGTTGGGAATTGCAGGCGCTTTGCTAGCGGGATTTATCGGGCAGGCCGTCGGATTTTAC
>JANPIQ010000452.1:0-7711 GCA_031425075.1 Sphingomonadales bacterium | reverse complement strand
GCTGCCCGAACAGACCGCAGCGCTGGTCAAGGAATGGGCCGATGCAGGCCAAGTCAATGTCCTCGGCGGCTGTTGCGGATCGACGCCGGGGCATATCGCGGCAATGGCCAAGGCGGTCGCGGGACTGACCCCGCGCGCGCTTCCCAAAGTAGCAGTGCAGACGCGGCTGGCGGGTCTCGAACCAATGACGCTGGCGGCGTAATGCGTTATGCACTATGCGCCTAACGCATTAGGAGATGAACCGTGCATAAGCGCATGACGATCACGATCGATGAGGAAGTATATCGCGGGTTGCACCGTATGGTTTCGCCGCGTCGTCGCAGCCAGTTCATTGAAGACGCCATTCGTCCTCTCGTGTCGCAGGAAGCGTTGGAGGAAGGCTATCGTGCGATGGCTGCCAACGAAGAGGAAGAAGCCGAAGCGCGCGAATGGATGGAAGGGATGGTTCAGGACTTTAATGATGAAGCGTGGTGATGTGTGGTGGACGCAATTCGGTCCTTCGGTCGGCACTGAAGTTCAGAAGACCGGACCTGCCGTCATCGTCAGCAACGATGCTGCCAATCGGGCATTGAAGCGCTGTGTCGTCATTCCGATCTCCAGCAAGGTCATAAATCTGTATCCCGGGCAAATCCCGGTTGTCGTCAACAACCGCGAGGGCAAAGCCCTGCCCGATCAGATCATGGCTGCAGACAAAAGCCGCCTCAAATCGCGGATCGGCGTTCTCACCGATTCCGAAATGGAAGCGATAAATCTAGCCATCCGACAGCATTTGGACGTTTAGCCAGTTATGACCATTCAAACAGCGGCGTTCGTCAATATCGGCGAGCGCACCAATGTTACCGGCTCTGCCGCGGTCAAAAAGCTGATCATGGCGGGCGATTTTGACGCTGCGGTCGAGGTCGCGCGCCAGCAGGTCGATAATGGCGCGCAGGTGATCGATATCAATATGGACGAAGGGCTGCTCGACAGCCTTGTCGCGATGGAAACCTTCGTCAAGCTGATTGCGGCTGAACCCGATATCGCGCGCGTGCCGTTCATGATCGACAGCTCGAAATGGTCGGTGATCGAGGCCGGATTGAAGTGCGTTTCGGGCAAGCCGATCGTCAATTCGATCAGCATGAAGGAAGGCGAGGAACAGTTCCTCGAACAGGCGCGGCTGTGCATGGCCTATGGCGCCGCAGTTGTCGTCATGGCGTTCGATGAGGCGGGGCAGGCCGATACCAAGGCGCGCAAGGTCGAAATCTGCGAACGCGCCTACAAACTGCTGACGGGCATCGGCTTCCCGCCTGAAGACATCATCTTCGATCCCAACATCTTTGCGGTGGCGACAGGGATTGAGGAGCATGATAATTACGCGGTCGATTTCATCGAAGGCGTGTCGGAAATCAAGGCACGCTGCCCGCACGTCCATTTTTCGGGCGGGCTATCGAACCTGTCGTTCAGCTTTCGCGGCAACGAAGTCGTTCGCCGCGCGATGCACAGCGTGTTCCTCTATCACGCGATTCCCGCTGGGCTCGACATGGCGATCGTCAATGCCGGGCAGCTCGACGTCTATGACACGATCGACCCTGCGCTGCGCACTGCGTGCGAGGATGTCATCCTCAACCGCGGGGTGGGCGGGCCGGAATCCGAAAGCCCCACCGAACGGCTCATAGCGCTTGCCGAAAGCTATAAGGGCACCAACCCCGAACAGGCGAAGGCCGCCGAGGAATGGCGTGGCTGGCCTGTCACCAAGCGGCTCGAACATGCGCTGGTCAAGGGCATTGATGCCTATGTCGTCGACGATACCGAGGAATGCCGCCAGGCGTTCGCGCGCCCGATCGAAGTGATCGAAGGGCCGCTGATGGACGGGATGAACGTCGTCGGCGATCTGTTTGGATCGGGCAAGATGTTCCTGCCACAGGTGGTCAAATCGGCGCGGGTGATGAAGAAAGCCGTTGCGCACCTCATCCCCTTTATCGAGGCGGCAAAGGAACCAGGTGCACGCGCCAAGGGCCGCATCATCATGGCGACGGTCAAGGGCGACGTACATGATATTGGGAAGAACATCGTCGGCGTCGTCCTCCAGTGCAACGGCTATGAGGTCATCGATCTCGGCGTGATGGTGCCGTGGTCAAAAATTCTCCAGGCCGCGAACGAGAATGATGCCGATATGATCGGGCTTTCGGGACTGATCACGCCAAGCCTCGATGAAATGGTAACGGTCGCCGAAGAGATGCAGCGCGCCGGGATGACAATGCCCCTGCTGATCGGTGGGGCAACGACGTCAAAGGTTCACACCGCGCTCAGGATCGATCCGGCGTATGAAGGCCCGGTGCTCCACGTACTCGATGCGAGCCGCGCGGTGGGTGTTGCGACGAGCCTCGTCAGCGATACCGGGCGCGACGCTTATGTGCAGGGCTATGCCGATGAATATTCGCATATCCGAGACGTTCGGGCGGGCAAGGAAGCCTCCATCCTCTTGAACCTCGAAGATGCGCGTGCAAACGGGTTCAAGGCAGACATGGCGCACAAGGCGCCGCCGCCTGCGCAACCCGGAGTGCATGTGTTCGACAGCTGGGATCTGTCCGATCTGCGGAGCGTGTTCGACTGGACGCCCTTCTTCCGCGCGTGGGAATTGCACGGCAACTATCCAGCAATTCTCGAGGATGACGTGGTTGGCGAAAGCGCGCGCAACCTTTTTGCTGACGCCAATGCGATGCTCGATACGATCGTGGCTGAAGGCTGGCTGACGGCGCGCGGCGTGGCGGGGCTATGGCCGTGCGCTCGCGATGGCGACGATGTGACGGTGCACATCGAGATTCCTCCCCGTTCGCTGGGAGCTGGCGGCGCGCCCGACGGAGGGGGGATGCCGCGCGAGTTTCTTCTTGACCCCTCCCTTCACCGCGCAGGCACGGTTGCCCTCCCCATGGACGGGGAGGATCAGGATTATCGGCACATCCGCCTCTCGTTTCTCCGCCAGCAAATTCGCAAATCGCGCGACCGGGCCAATATGTGCCTTGCCGATTTCATCGATCCCGACGGTGACTGGATCGGCGGATTTGCGGTCGGCATCCACGGCATCGACGCGCATGTCGCGCGCTTCAAGGCGGCGCATGACGATTATAACGACATCCTGCTCAAGGCGTTGGCAGACCGGTTCGCCGAAGCGTTTGCCGAACGGCTCCACCAGCATGTGCGGACGAGCTTGTGGGGCTATGCGCCGGGCGAACAGCTTACCAACGAAGCGCTAATCAAGGAGCAATATCGCGGCATCCGCCCCGCGCCGGGCTATCCGGCCTGCCCTGATCACAGTTTGAAGCCGATCCTGTTCGATCTGCTCGGGGCGAGCGCGAACACCGGAATAACGCTTACTGAAAGCTATGCGATGTGGCCGACGTCTGCGGTCTCTGGGTTCTATTTCGGCCATCAGGACTGCGAATATTTCGGCGTCGCGCGCGTCGGGCAGGATCAGCTCGAGGATTACCGTGTCCGGCGCGGTGTCGATCTCGAAACCGCCACGCGCTGGCTAAGGCCCAATCTGGATTAGCGCGTGACCCGTTTGTTGCGAGGAGAGACGCGACGCGGCAATCCGGACTGTGCGGCGTGTAACCTTGGATTGCCGCGCTTCGCTCGCAAATGACGGAGGTGACCGTCGCAGTTCTCAACCCTAGTCGAAGATATCCTCGAGCCAGTGCTTCTTCCGCTTATAGCCATATTTGCTGTAACGCGGATCGTAATGTGGCTGCGGCGGATAGGCGGGCTGCTGATATTGCGGCTGCTGAAACTGCGGTGGTGGTGCAGGTTGCGGCGGCGCCGGGGTCGACGGGGCTGCAGTTTTTGGTGCCGATGCTGCCGCATCGCGCTCGATGATCTTGTCGAGTTCGCCGCGATCGAGCCACACACCGCGGCATTGCGGGCAATAATCGATCTCGATTCCCTGCCGGTCGGACATAACCAGCGGAACCTGGTCGACGGGGCAGAGCATCCCTGCCATCTGATCGGGTGAACGCATTCATCGGTCCTTTAATAACAGCGATATAGAAATGGGTGCCGCAGCCGCGTTGATCAAGGCTTGCGGCACCCGGTGCGACCTTGTGTGCGAAGCTTAGCCTTCCGAAACCGGCATCATCGACGAATGAAGGTGCGCGACCTTCCACTTGCCGTCTTCATAGGCATAAATAAACGTGTAGCGTGCCTTCACATTATTGCGAACGCCGCTGTTCTGGTTGGTCAGCCCGACGGTCCAGGTGCCCATCCGCGTCGCCATGTTGCAGCCGAGCTTGATCGTGCTGGTGTTGATCGTGCCGACCGGATCGCCTTTGAGGAAGCTTACGAAATAATCGCGGATCCCGGCAGGATCGGTGCGTGGCACGTTCGAAACGGTGGCAAGCAGCACGCCGTCCCTGGCGAACAGACTGGTGACATTATCCGGGTTCTTGGTGGCCCAGGCGTTGTTGAATTCGCCGAACAGCCCTTCGACTGCGGCCGTGGTGACAGGCGCACAGGCCGGGGCTGCCGCCATCTTTGCCTTTTTGGCATGCGCCGCGGGTGCCATGACGAGCGCACCGAGCGCCGCTGTTACGAAAATCTTGGTCTTCATGCGTACTTCTCCTGTTGGTTGACGGTTAGATTCTTGCCGGCGCGGCCTCGCCACGGGTTTTCCACAGCGACCAGATGATGCCCCCGAGAATCAGCGCAAAGGTCACTGCCAGACTCAGCACCGGCGGAAACTTGTCGCCGCCCATCAGGAAGTCCGACACGAAGATCTTCGAGCCGATGAAGACGAGCACGAGCGCCAGCGCATATTTGAGATAATGGAACCGGTGGACCATCGCTGCGAGCGCGAAATACAGCGCGCGAAGCCCCAGGATCGCCATGATGTTCGAAGTGTAAACGATGAACGTGTCGGTGGTGATCGCAAAGATTGCCGGCACGCTATCAACCGCGAATACAAGGTCGGCGAGGTTGATGACAACGAGCGCCAGGAACAGCGGCGTTGCGGCGGTTACCAGCTTTCCGGTCTTGTCATCGGGCACCTTGACGAAAAAGCGTTGCGCATGCAGTTCCTTGGTAACGCGCATGTGCTTTGAAATGAACTTGACCGCCGGGTTATTGGCGACGTCCATTTCCTGTTCACCGGTGAACAGCATCTTGATGCCAGTGAAAACGAGGAACGCGGCGAAAATCCACAGCACCCAGTAATATTGCTGGACCACCGCAGCGCCGACGCCAATCATGATCCCACGCAGCACGATCACCGCGATGATGCCCCAGACGAGCGCGCGATACTGGTAGATGCGCGGAATTGCGAAATAGCCGAAGATAAGGCTGATCACGAAGACGTTGTCGATCGACAGCGCCTTTTCGATGAAAAAGCCTGTATAATATTTCATGCCGAGATCGGCACCTTTTTCGATCCAGACCCAGATGCCGAACAGCATCGCGATCGAAATGTAGAAGACCGAGAGCTTGAGGCTCTCTGCGATCCCCATTTCCTTATCTTCCTTGTTGAGGACGCCGAGATCGAACGCCGTCAGACCCACGACGAGCGCGAGGAACGAAAGCCAGAACCAGACCGGCGTGCCGAGCCAGTCGGTGAACAGAAACTCCATGATCAATTCTTCCCTGGGGTGAGCGCGGGGTTATCGAGCCCCCGCGTCTTGTAGAGCGACCAGCCGATGCCGGCCGCAAGGATGGCGAAGGTGATTGTCAGCGATACCGGCGGCGGAATCTTGCCGATGTCGAGCAGATCGGCGACGAAGATCTTCGATCCGATGAAGACGAGCAGCACCGCCAGTGCATATTTGAGATATTTGAACCGGTGGACCAGCGCCGCCAGCGCGAAATACAGTGCGCGCAGCCCCAGAATCGCAAAGATGTTCGAGGTGTAGACGATGAACGGATCGGTGGTGATCGCAAAGATTGCAGGCACACTGTCGACCGCGAAAACCAGGTCAACGATCTCGATCATGATAAGCGCGAGGAACAACGGAGTCATGAACCAGCCGGGCTTGCCGCCCTGCCTGGGATCGGGCTGCTGCACCCAGAATTTTTCGCCATGGAGTTGATCGGTGACGTTGAAGCGCGTTCGCACCCATGTGAGCACCGGGTTGGCCGCGACATCATATTCGGCCTCCGCATTGCGCCACATCTGGATGCCGGTGAGGATCAGGAACACCGCAAAGATGTAGAGCACCCAGCTATACTGGCTGACGATCGTCGCCCCCAAACCGATCATGATCGCGCGGAGCACGATGACGCCCAATATGCCCCAGAAGAGCACGCGATGCTGGTAGACGCGCGGTATCGAGAAATAGGTGAAGATCATCGCGATGACAAAGACATTGTCCATCGCAAGAGATTTTTCGATGACGAACCCGGTTACATACTGGATGCCCGCCGTTTCGCCCATGTACCACCACACCCAGCCGCCAAAGGCGAGGCCGAGCGCGATATAGACAGCCGACAGGATCAACGATTCGCGCACCCCGATCTCGCGCTGCTCCTTGTGGAGAACGCCAAGATCGAGCGTCAGCAGCGTGATGACGATGCCGAGAAAGCCAAGCCACATCCACACGGGCTTGGTCAGCCATTCGGCCATCAGAAATTCCATCGATCCGGTCCCTGTTGATCGTTAAGCGTGGTGGCAGATGAAAAAATGGCTGGCGGCGGTGAGGGGAAGGGGGGTGCCGCCGCCAGCCAATCGCAGGAGCCAGTTCGTCATCATCGTCGGCGCGAAGCAGTTTCGTCGATGGCGTCAATCAGGCTCCGACGCTCAATTGACCATGATCTACGGTTCAATTCGAGCGATTCGAAACGATCATGGTCAGGCGTAACGCTGCGTCCGTCCGCGCCCCTGCGAAAGCTGGTGCAGGCGGTCCTTGACCGCGAGCTTCAGTTTCTTGAGCTGGACGACGCGCTTCACATCGGGGAGCCGGTGCGATTGTTCCAACCGCAGTTGCTCATCGAGACGCTGGTGTTGCGTCAGAAGGCGAAAGATACCCGTTTTCATATTAGCCACTCCATTGAACGATGATGTCCAATCGGGTGACCGGTGCACGGACGACGTGAGGGGGAAGGGGAAGACGCCAGACCCATGCACCGGTTTACCCGATGCGGTCCGACATCACGATCACCCGAAGGCAAATCGTCAGAGGGGCCCGGCCCGCCACCAATAAATGGATTGACTTAATCTGAATTGCAAGGCCCTTTTTGCAACTGGTCGCAATAAGGCTGGCAATCATCGCAGCCAAAGCGCAATGCGCGGCATGCTTTTGACTGAACGCGTCCTGTTTATCGATGCCGAAGCGCTGGTGATCGACAAGCCCGCGGGCCTGCCGGTCGACCCCCCGCGCGACGGATCATTGTGCGTGGCGAGCCACCGCGAACAACTCGCATTCGGATTTCACCGCTGGCCAACGCCGGTGCACAGGCTCGACCGCGATACCTCGGGCTGCCTGCTGCTGGCGCGAACCGAACGCGCGCACAAACGCTTCAGCCTGGCATTCGAGGCAGGCGAGGTAGAAAAACGCTATCTGGCAGTGCTTGCAAGGTAACACCTAGCCAAACAAGTAACAGTTTCCTTACATAAAATGTGATTTCCCAGTTGAAGTGTTTAGATTTTATTCCTGCGAACAAGAAAAGCATGAATGGTTCGTCTTCGATTCCCTCAGCTAATTTTTCATCACCTTGCTCTTCCTCTGACAGCAAAGATTTATTTGTTTGAACG
>JANPIQ010000451.1:0-9247 GCA_031425075.1 Sphingomonadales bacterium | reverse complement strand
GCTGCGATGCGCGACGGCCTCTGGGAGACCGATGTAACGCTTCCGCGGCTGAAGGAGGGTCTCGTTGTGGCCCCGTTGTGGCTATACGATCCTGC
The DNA here is from genome assembly GCA_031425075.1 of Sphingomonadales bacterium. Lineage (GTDB taxonomy): Bacteria > Pseudomonadota > Alphaproteobacteria > Sphingomonadales > Sphingomonadaceae > Aquisediminimonas. The sequence continues at coordinate 9,152 of JANPIQ010000451.1, read as the reverse complement.
CAGTCGCGACGAAATCGATTTCGAATTTGCCGGTCGCAAAGGCCTTGATGTCACGATGCACGCTTATGTCGGCGGGGTGCACAAGACCATTACCAAGCGGCTGTTTGCCGGAACCGATATGTCTTTGCAGCGCAAACGCTTCGGCATTCGTGTCGATCAGGCGCTGGGCGCAGTTGAAATGTTTGTCGACGGCAAACGCGTTCATGTTTTCGAACGGTCGAAAATGGGGTTCTTCGTCTCAAAACCGATGAAACCATGGATCGAACTGTGGGCGGCCGATCCGCGCAATGCCGGCTTTGTGATGTGGGTCGGCAAATGGCCGGGACTTACCGCAGGGGAGGCACTGACGATGCGCGTCCATGGCTATGGCTATACGACGCTTGCCGGCCAGCGTGTGAACTGAGCGCAGATCGATATTGACACGCCAGAGCCGCGCACCGGCGGCTCTGGCCTGTCGTCTTAATAGGTCGAAGCCGGGTCACTCGCTGGAAACGATTCGTCGAGCGCCTGATCGACACTGTCCCAATCTTCGCCGTCTTCGTCGCGCATTGCGTCAGGTCCGGCGTTGCGGGTCTGATTGAAATTGTCGCGTTGCAGGTCTTCGCCATTTGCATATGCGGCTGGCGAATGCTGTTCGTCTTCATCGCGATGGCGGAGCCAGTTGAGCAGCAGCCCGACCCCGATCCCCACCGCAGTGACGGCAAGTGCGCTTGCCGCCTGATTGCGCGACACATTTAGATTTCGCCCGCGATTGGCCAGGGATTTGAATCGTCCTTCACCATCGCGGGGTGCCGATTTTGCCGGTTTGGGCGCGGACGATTTGCGGGTCGACCCATTCGCCTTCGATTTGCTTGCGGAAGATTTGCTTCCAGGTGATTTTTCACCGGTTGTGCTGGCCATGATACGCGTCCTGTGCTGATTGAACCGGCAATACTGGCTGGCAGACGAAAAGTTCCCGGATCGCGCCAGCGAAGATGCGGTCGACCCCCAATCGTAAAATATGCGAAAAAGATTATTGGAGGTTGGAACCTGCCCGGTCGTTGTCCGTTGGTGGAGCAGGGCCTGCCGTATTCGGAGATATCCCCCCCGCTCCTCTCCTCCCGGAGTGCGGTGGGCCCGCTTTTCCCGATTCGCGGGGGGTTGTCCGCCCCTTTGCCGCTCTTTATGAAGGCGCGATGCCAAGGCGGCCATCGCGGTCGCCTTTTGCCGTTCGCGAAGGGAATCCAGACGATGACGATCACGCCGCTCATGCCCGTTTATCCGCGGTGCGGCGTGCGCCCGATCCGAGGCGAGGGATGCTATCTGATCGGCGAACGCGGCGAACGCTATCTCGATTTTGCCAGCGGCATTGCGGTCAACCTGCTTGGCCACGGCCACCCGCATCTGACCAAGGCGATCCAGGATCAGGCGGCAACGCTGATCCATGTGTCGAACCTTTATGGCAGCCCGCAGGGTGAGATGCTGGCGCAGCGGCTGGTGGATCTGACATTTGCCGATACCGTGTTCTTTACCAACTCGGGTGCCGAAGCGGTCGAATGCGCCATCAAGACCACGCGGCGGTACCATGCGGTTTCGGGCAATCCGCAACGCTCGACGCTGATCAGTTTTCACAACGCGTTCCACGGGCGCACGCTCGGCACGATCAGCGCCACCAATCAGGAAAAGATGCGCGATGGGTTCGAACCGCTGCTGCCGGGCTTTGCCTATGCGCCGTTCGACGATCTCGACGCGGCCCTCGCGCTGATCGATGAGACGACGGCTGGCTTTCTGGTCGAGCCCGTGCAGGGCGAAGGCGGGATTAAACCTGCCAGTCAGGAATTTTTACGCGGGTTGCGCGAAGCGTGCGACGCGCACGGGCTGCTGCTTGTGCTCGATGAGGTGCAGTGCGGCATGGCGCGCACCGGCAAATTGTTCGCCCACGAACATTACGGTATCACGCCCGACATCATGGCGGTGGCAAAGGGCATCGGCGGCGGCTTTCCCTTGGGCGCGTGTCTTGCGACCGAGAACGCAGCCAAAGGCATGGTCGTTGGCACGCACGGCAGCACCTATGGCGGCAACCCGCTGGCCATGGCCGCGGCCAACGCGGTGCTCGACGTCGTCGCCAACGAAGAGTTTCTCGATCATGTTTGCGCGATGCGCGACCGTCTGCGCGCGGCGTTGAACCAGATGATCCCTAACCATGACGAACTGTTTTTGGGCCTCCGCGGACTTGGCCTGATGCTGGGATTACGGTTAAAATCGGACAGCCGCGCATTTGTCGCCCATTGCCGCGATCATCACGGGCTGCTGACCGTAGCGGCTGGAGACAATGTCGTGCGCATCCTGCCGCCGCTGATCATCGACGAAAGTCACATCGCCGAGTGCGTCGAGAAACTGTCCGCCGCTGCACGGGATTATCAGCTCCCGCAAGCGGCGTGATGGCAACTCGACCCCTCCATATCGCACGAATGGGGAGGGGGACCGTTTGGCGCGAATCGTCGAATGGTGGAGGCGCTGACGGGTTTGGTGCCCGGCCCCTCCGCCAGTCGGCTTTGCCGACTGCCACCTCCCCATCGCATGGCGATGGGAAGGATGTCTGATGCGCCACTTCCTTTCGCTTACCGATGTCGGACGGGACGGGATCGCAGCGATGCTCGCCGATGCCATTGCCCGCAAGGCTGCGCGCGATGGCTGGCCCAAGGGCCAAGCCGATGCCGACTCCCCGCTTGCCGGCCACACACTCGCAATGATTTTCGAGAAAAGCTCGACGCGCACCCGCGTGTCGTACGACATGGCAATGCGGCAACTGGGCGGGACAACGATCGTCGCCGATGCAGGATCGATGCAGCTGGGACGCGGCGAAACGATCGCCGATACCGCGCGAGTGCTGTCATCCTATGTCGATGCGGTCATGATCCGCACCGATGATCATGCCAAAATCGAGGAGCTTGCTGCGCACGCCAGCGTGCCGGTGATCAACGGCCTCACCGATTTGTCGCACCCCAGCCAGATCATGGCCGACCTGCTGACGGTCGAGGAAAGCGGGCGCGCGATTGCCGGATCGCACTGGGCATGGCTCGGCGATGGCAATAATGTTGCCAATTCGATCATTGAGGCCGCAGGGTTGATGGGGTTTTCGGTCCGGCTCGGCTGCCCGCAAGGCTATGCGCCCGATTTGGCATTCGTCGCTCAATCACAGGCGCGCGGTGCCGCAATCGAGATGGTCGAAGATGCCAGCGCCGCCGTCGCCGGGGCCAACATCGTCGTCACCGATACCTGGGTGTCGATGGGACAGGAGCATGTCCACAACAAAGTCGCGGCGATGATGCCGTATCAGGTCGACGACCGTCTGATGGCAAAAGCCGCGCCCAATGCTGCCTTCCTCCACTGCCTCCCGGCGCATCGCGGCGAGGAGGTAACGGCAAGCGTGATCGACGGTCCGCAGTCGCTGATCTGGGCCGAAGCCGAAAACCGCCTCCACGCACAAAAATCGATCCTGCTCTGGGCCTTTGGGCTGATCGGGTAAGCTGCTGCTTCAATTTCGCAGCCTTGCACGATGAAACCGAACTTCTTACCGTTGATACGTGACCGACAAGAAATCTGCCCCAAAGTCAGAAAAGACCACGCTGCCTAGAATCGAGGTGGGGCTCGGAAGTCGGGACACCGCATCAATGTTCTCCACCTTTCACGAGTGGGCTGACGAGCTTGATCGGGTCTATGACGATCTGGCCGGCAATAAAGGTTCTTTGGTTAGCCGCGATGACTGACGCCCCCATCATCGACAGCGCGCTCGGCTTCATCATCCCAAGCCGCAACGCGCGCGGGCGAATCGTGCGGATCGGGCCCGTGCTCGAGGAGATACTCGGCGCGCATGGCTATCCGCCGGTGATCGAGGCGCTGCTTGCCGAAGCACTTGCCGTCACGGCGCTGCTCGGCGCGATGCTCAAGGACAATCAGGGTCAGCTGACAATGCAGGCGCAGACGCAGGGCGGGCCGATTGCGCTGATGGTGTGCGATTATCAGGCGGGGCAATTGCGCGGCTATATCCAGCACGATGCCGAACGCATTGCGGCGTTGCCCAAAGATCCGGATTTGCCCGCTTTGTTCGGTGAGGGCTATCTGGCGATCACCTTCGATCAGGCCGCGACCAAGGAACGCTATCAGGGGATTGTGCCATTGGAAGGCGCGACGATAGCGGCCGCTGTCGAAAGCTATTTCTTCCAGTCGGAACAAATCCCCAGCCTCGTCCGTGTCGCGGTCGAGGGCGATGTGGCAGGCGCGATGCTGCTCCAGCATTTGCCCGATGGCGAGGATGGCCGCGACCGCATCCATACCCGGCTCGATCACCCCGAATGGGAACATGTTGCGATCATGGGCGGATCGGTGCGCGATGCCGAATTGACCGATCCCGCACTGCCATTCGAGACGATCCTGTGGCGGCTGTTCAGCGAAGAAGATGAAGTGCGTACACTCGATGGCATCGCGCTTTCCAAAGGCTGCCGCTGCGATCCTGCGCATATTCGCAAAGTGCTGTCGCAATTTCCCGAAGACGAGCTTCAAGCCATGCAAGGCGAAGATGGCATCATCCGCGTCGATTGTGCATTCTGCGCCCGCAGCTTTCCCGTTCCGCCTGCCGACTGATCGGCGACTGGCCTGCGGTTGCATTGAAGAGCGAATCGCCGTAACGGCGCGCGCTTGCTCGTCATGGTCATCCCTGGAGGCGTGGCGGCATCAATGAAGCAATGGAGAACATTATGAGCGATCAGCTGACCTTGTCGGCCGAGCGCCGCGAGCGGGCAGGCAAGGGAGCCTCCCGTCATTTGCGTCGTGAAGGCCGTGTGCCCGCCGTGATTTACGGCAACAACGAATCCCCCGAAGGCGTTCATGTTGAGGAAAAGCTCCTCATGAAGGCGCTGATGACGGGACATTTCTTCAACAGCATCGTCCAGATCGAAGTCGGTGGAAAAAGCGTCCGTACCTTGCCTAAGGACGTGCAGTTTCACCCGGTAAGCGATCGTCCGCTGCATGCCGACTTCCTGCGGATTTCGGAGCATGCCGAAGTGACCGTCGCTGTGCCCGTGACGTTTACCGACGAAGAGACGTCGCCGGGGATGAAGCGCGGCGCGGTGCTCAACATCGTTCGTCACGAACTCGAACTGATTTGCGATGCCGCATATATCCCCGATGAGATTGCGGTGTCGTTGACCGGTCTCGACATCGGCGATTCGATCCATATTTCGGCGGTGACGCTGCCTACCGGGTCGAAGAGCGCAATCACCGACCGCGATTTCACGATCGCGACGCTGGTTGCCCCATCGGCGCTCAAATCGGACGAGGGCGATACCGCCAAGGACGAGCCCGAGGGCGAGTAGACCCCTTACCCTGGCGCATCCTGCCTGTTGCTTTCCCTCGTAGGGAGAGGGGTTGGTGGCGGTTGTTGCAATCGTGATCCATAACCCCCCTCTCCCCTTGAGGGAGAGGGTCGACTTGCCGCAGGCAAGCCGGGAGAGGGGAGGCGGGAATGCAAATCTGGGCAGGTCTCGGCAATCCGGGTACATCTTATGCGATGCACCGCCACAATGTGGGGTTCATGGCAGCCGACGCGATCGCCGCCGACTATGGCTTTGCCGCGTTCAAGGCGCGGTTTTATGGGCTCGCCAGCGAAGGCTGCATCGGCACCAGCAAGGTGCTTCTCCTCAAACCGCAGACCTTCATGAACGATAGCGGTCGCAGCATCCGCGCCGCGCTCGATTTCTACAAGGCCGACGCCGAAGACGTAACCGTCCTTTACGACGAACTCGATCTCGACCCGTTTCGCGTCAAGGTCAAACGCGGCGGAGGGGCTGCGGGGCATAACGGCATCCGCTCGGCGATTGCCCATATCGGCCCCGATTTCCGCCGCGTGCGGATCGGCATCGGCCATCCCGGACATAAGGATAAGGTGACGCCGCACGTCCTTGGCAATTACGCCAAGACCGAGACCGATGACCTAACGCATATGCTCGGCGCGGTGGCGGCAGAGGCAAAATGGCTTGCAGATGGCGACGATGCCCGGTTCATGAACGACCTCGCGCTGCGGCTGCATCAGGATTAGTATCGTGCATCGCGTTCTGATCATCGGCCCATGCGGTGCTGGGAAATCAACCTTGGCAAACGAGCTGGGGAAGCGGCTCGGTCTGCCTGTCGTCCATATGGATCAAATCAACTGGCAGCCCGGCTGGATCGAAAGCAGCAAGGACGAGATTCGCGCGCGGCTTGAAACCATCTTCGAAGGCGAGCGGTGGCTGATCGATGGAAACTATGGCGGGACGCTCGCCCCTCGGATCCAACACGCAGATACGGTCGTATATCTCGATTTCCCGATCCGGCTCTGCGTCACCCGCGTGCTCCGCCGCATCTGGACCTATCGTGGCAAGACTCGGCCCGACATGACCCAAGGCTGCCCCGAACGCTTCGATTTTGAATTTCTCTGGTATCTGCTGCGCTGGAACAGCGGCCCGCGCCCGCGCACCGAGGCGGCGCTCACAGGACATGAGGCGAAGGTGATCCGGCTAAAAAGCCCCGAAGCGCTCGATCAATGGCGCGATGCGCTTCCGCCGCAAAAGAGGGTGTGATACTTTTCCAATTGGAGGCCAAAATGATCGAACAATCACGTCGCACTTTGCTCAAAACCATCGCTGCCACTGCCAGCGTAGCTGCCCTTCCCGCCTCGGCTGCTACCGCACAAACCAAACCGCTCGCTGGCAAATCGATGCTGATCACAGGCAGCTCGTCGGGCTTCGGCTTGTTGCTCGCCACGCATGCCGCATCGCTGGGCGCCAAGGTGATCGCCTCGATGCGCAACCTGCCGCGCAAAGAGGCTGACGATCTCGCTGCTGCCGCAAAGGCCCAAAAGCTCGACATCAGCATCATCGAAATCGATGTCACGTCGGACGAGCAGGTGGCCAAGGGTGTCGCCGAAGCCGAAAAGATCGCGGGCGGCGCAATCGACATCCTCGTCAACAATGCCGGAATCGGACTGTCCGGCCCGATCGAATTGCAGGACATGGCGGCAACGCAGCTGATGTTCGACACCAATGTGTTCGGGGCTCACCGCATGACGCGTGCGGTACTGCCGGGAATGCGCAAGGCCAAAACTGGGCTGATTTTCAACATTTCGTCGCAACTCGGGCGGGTGATCGTGCCTGCCAGCGGACATTATTCGCCGACCAAATTCGCGTTGGAAGCGATGAGCGAGGCGATGGCGTATGAACTGGTGCCGCACGGAATCGAAGTCTGCGTGATCCAGCCCGGCGGCTACCCGACCAAAGTCTGGGTCAACCGCAACGCCAACACCAAGGCATTGAGGGACCGGCTCGAGGCCGAGCGCGCTGCCGCCTACCCCGCAATCGTTGCGCGCATGGGTGTGGAAAATGGATCGGGCCGCACCGCCGACCCGATGGACGTGCCACGCGCCATCGCCGAAATTGCCGCCATGCCCAAAGGCACCCGCCCGTTGCGTCGCGCCGTCCATCCGGGAATGAAGCCGCAAGAGGCAGTCAACGCGGTCAGCGCCGACGCACAGCTGAAGATGCTTGGCAATTCGCCTTATGGGCCTTGGGTGAAGGCCGTGCTCGACTAGCATGCTGGCCATCGGACGCGTCCCCGGCTACGGCGCGCGCTGATTTTCAAGCGTCGGGACAGATCATGGGTTTCAAATGCGGTATTGTCGGCCTGCCCAATGTCGGCAAATCGACCTTGTTCAATGCGCTGACCGAAACGGCGGCGGCGCAGGCAGCGAATTATCCCTTCTGCACGATCGAGCCCAATGTCGGCAATGTCGCGGTGCCCGATGAGCGGCTGCAGGCGATCGCAAAGATCGGCGGCAGCGCCAGGATCATCGAAACGCAGCTGGGCTTTGTCGATATTGCAGGCCTTGTCCGCGGGGCAAGCAAGGGCGAAGGGCTGGGCAACCAGTTTCTCGGCAATATCCGCGAGACAGATGCCATCGTCCATGTGCTGCGCTGTTTTGTCGATGACGACATCCAGCATGTCGACAACAGAATCGATCCGATTTCGGACGCTGAGACGGTCGAAACCGAATTGATGCTCGCCGATCTCGAAAGCCTCGAAAAGCGTGTTCCCAATTTGCAAAAGAAGGCAGCACAAGGCGACAAGGATGCCAAGGCGGCAGCCACAGTCCTTGGCAAGGCGCTCGATTTGCTTCGCGAAGGCCAGCCTGCGCGGCTCGTCATACCCGCCGATCCTGAAGAAGCGCGGCAGCTGGCGCTGGCGCAGCTGATCACGGCAAAGCCTGTGCTTTATGTCTGCAATGTCGAGGAAGCGTCGGCCGCAAACGGGAACGCATTATCGGCCAAGGTGTTCGAAAAGGCCAAAGCCGAAGGCGCCGAAGCCGTGGTCGTTTCCGCCGCGATCGAAGCCGAAATTGCAACAATGGCCCCCGAAGACCGCGCGGAATTTCTATCAGACCTTGGCCTTACCGAAACCGGCCTCGCGCGGGTAATCCGGGCAGGCTACGAACTGCTCCACCTCATCACCTTCTTCACCGTCGGTCCCAAGGAGGCGCGCGCGTGGACGGTGTTCAAGGGGGCCAAGGCCCCGCAGGCGGCAGGCGCGATCCATACCGATTTCGAAAAGGGCTTCATCCGCGCCGAAACCATGGCGTATGACGATTATGTCCAGTTTAACGGCGAAGCCGGCGCACGCGAAGCGGGCAAATGGCGATCCGAAGGCAAGGAGTATGACGTCAAGGATGGTGACATCATGCTGTTCCGGTTCAATGTGTGAAATGAATGCTCATGGCGTTTTGATCCTGCGCCGCTTCTGTTAGAGCAATCGGATGTTCCGCCGCCTCCTGCTCACCATGCTGATTGCGTGCCTTGCCACGCCAGCCATCGCGATGCCGATGGCTTCGGCGCATGCTGCGCTTGCGAGGGCGTGCCCTGACGAGCCTTCGGCACCGGATCAGCAGGATGATGATCGTCCGCGCAGCGCGGTGCATGGATGTATCGGCTGCATTGCCCCGACGGCTTCAACGTTTGCATCTCCGGCATCCATAAAGCCATCTGCAATCGCTTTCCGGGCGTGGTTCCCCGACATTCTCGCATCGCTCCACACCGGCCCTGACACGCCCCCTCCGCGATCTGTTTGAAACACGCGCCGCATTGCGG
>JANPIQ010000450.1:0-6591 GCA_031425075.1 Sphingomonadales bacterium | reverse complement strand
GTGTCCAGAGGAGTCTCGTTCTGCACCCCCCCTCCGTCAGCTTCGCCGCCACCTCCCCGTGAACGGGGAGGATTTGCCGCATCCGGCCACCCCAAAGTCGCAAACGGCCACAGCGCCGAGGAAAACCATGTGTCGAGGACGTGGTTGTCGCGATAAATGTATATTGCGGCTGGCTGCGATTGATCGAGAAGGGCATTTATCGCTGTGACCTTGTCGTCGGCCACTGCTATTCCCGGCGCATCCTCGCCATAGAATGCAGAAGCTTGCAACGCTGCTTCCTCCCAAGTGTTAGCCACGAAAACGGCCTTGTCATCGTAGATCGAATGGTCACCAACTCTTGTCGGCCCATACCAAGCCGGAATCCGGTGCCCCCACCACAGTTGCCGGCTCACGCACCAGGGCTGGATATTTTCCATCCAGTTGAAAAACGTCTTTTCCCAGCTCTTGGGCACGATCTCGATAGCGCCCGAACGCACCGCCTCCAAAGGCGGCCCTGCCAGCGTCTTGGCATCGACATACCATTGGTCTGTCAGCATCGGTTCGATCACCACGCCCGAACGATCGCCGAAGGGCTGCATGATCGTCTTGTCTTCGACACGGAGCATCAGCCCGTCGGCATCAATGTCCGCGACCACCGCCTTGCGCGCGTCGTAGCGATCAAGCCCGCGATACGCCTCGGGAACCAGGTTGAGCGCATCGATTTCGGCATTGGTCGCAGTCTCGCCCGCAGCAATCGCCTTCGCGCGCGCGGCGGCTTCGGCATAGCCTGGCCCATCGGTGCGCATTGCGGCGACGTCGTCCATCAGCCGGTACATCGGGATGCCGTTGCGCTGCGCGACCATATAGTCGTTCTGGTCGTGCGCGCCGGTGATCTTGACCGCGCCAGATCCGAAGTCGGGATCGGGATATTCGTCGGTAATGATCGGGATCAGGCGGCGATGCGCCTTCGGCCCGACCGGGATTTCGCATAATTTACCAACTATGGGACGATAGCGCTCGTCGCCCGGATGCACCGCAACTGCGCCATCGCCGAGCATCGTTTCGGGCCGCGTGGTGGCAATCGCGATATAGTCGCGCTCTTCGGACAGCGTGATGGCGCCATCGGCATCGCGCTCGACATAGGTATAGGTTTCTCCACCCGCGAGCGGATATTTGAAGTGCCACATATGGCCCTGCACTTCGACCGTTTCGACCTCAAGATCGCTGATCGCCGTTTTGAATTTGGGATCCCAATTGACGAGCCGTTTGTCGCGATAAAGGAGCCCCTGGTTATACAGGTCGACGAAAACCTTGGTCACAGCCTTGGTGAAATGCGGGTCCATCGTGAATTGTTCGCGGGACCAGTCCATCGAGCAGCCGAGCCGCCGCAGCTGGCCGGTGATCTGCCCGCCGCTTTCGGATTTCCATTCCCATACTTTGTCGACAAATTGTTCGCGGGTGTAATTGGTGCGCTTATCCTGCTGCGCCTCCAATTGCCGCTCGACCACCATTTGCGTCGCAATTCCGGCATGATCCATCCCGACGACCCATAGCGCATCCTTGCCCTGCAACCGCGCATGGCGGATCAGGATATCCTGCAACGTATTGTCGAGCGCGTGGCCTATATGCAGGCTGCCTGTCACGTTGGGAGGCGGGTTGACGATCGTGAAGGGCTCGGCCTCGGGCCGGTCCGGACGGAACGCACCGGTGCCTTCCCAGTGCCGGGTCCAGCGCGCCTCGATGGCGGCGAAATCGAAGGTTTTTGCCAAAGGGCTAACGGGGTCGGTCATGATGCCAGTGCCCTAACCGGGCGTTGCAGCATCGCCAAGCCCAAGAACGGGCAGTTACCGCCCGGTGATCCGCGAGACTTCCTTGGCCACGACACGTTCGACCACTTCGGGCAGGTTCGCATCAAGCCAGTCTTTCAGCATCGGCTTGAGCATTTCGCGCACCAGCCCCTCGAGCGTATCGCTGCCCGTCACTTCGGGGCGAACGACCATTGCCGACGAAAGCGATGCCAGCGCAGACCGGCTGGCTGCCTCGGCGGTGGCGGACAGCAGCGCGTCGGACGCTGCTCCATTTGCAGAAGACGGCATCGAAACGATCTCCGGTTCGGGAACACTTTGCGTCAGCTCGAGTATCGAATCATCATTGGCGTCGCTGACAGCACCGCCCGGCTGATCATGGCTCGGCGGGCGGGTCTCGGCCCGGCGCGAACGTCCGGGAGACAGCATCTTTCCGCTGTCTTCGGAAATGATCTTCTTAATCGACGAGAGGATCTCCTCCATCGTCGGTTCGGTTCCTGTTTCGCTCATGGCCTTGTCATGCCCCCCGGATCGAGGCTTACTGAAGGCATTTGGGCCGGCGTGTCAACGGTCCGCGTTGCGACAGGCGCTGGTGTAGGGTCGCTATCCCAATCCGAAAGCCGGTTGCGAACGCGCTTGTAATTATCCTGCGGGTCGTAAAGCGTACCGCCATCGAGCGCCAGATCGCGGGCTTCGGCGCGGCCCATCGCCGCCAGCAGCGAAAAGCCTGCGACATAGGCATTGCGCCGCGCCGTCACGAGCTGCACCTGCGCGTTGAGGAATTCCTGTTCGGCATTGAGGATGTCGAGGATCGTTCGGTTTCCAACGGTATTCTCGGCCTTGACGCCCTGAAGCGAGAGCCCGGTTGCATCGACTGCCGATTGTGAAGACACGATGACCGCGTTCGATGCGCGCCAGCTGGCGAACGCTGTCCGCGTCTGTGCCACGACGTCGCGTTCGACTGCGATCATTTGCTCGATTGCGGCACTGCTTCGCGCCTGTGCCTGTCGCACCTGGGCCGAGGGTCCCCCGCCTTGATACAAAGGTATCGTGACCTGAACACCCGCCGATGCGGTTTCTGCGGTTTGCGACTGGTTGAAGCCTGGCACGAACGACTGGAGCGAGCCAAGGAAATTGGCGTAGCTTTTATCGGCGACCGCTTGCACCCGTGGCAGGCGCGATGCTCTTGCCTGCCCCACATCGTAACGCGCCGCGTCGATATTGCGCGTGGCAGCGATCAGATCGGGGTTGTTCGCAAGTGCCTCAGTCAACGCCATGTCCTGCGACTGGGGCAGGTTGGGCAGAACCGGCGGCTGTTCGAGATTGTCGGGTGGCGTTCCCACCAGCTGAACATACCGTTCCTTGCTCGCGATTGCCTGCGCTTCGGCGCCCTCGAGCTGGCTTTGCGCAAGCGCCAGACGCGATTCGGATTGCGCGACATCGGTTCGGGTCAGATCGCCAACTTCGAACCGGTCTCGAGTCGCAGCAAGATTGGTCTGCAACACTCTGACTTGATTTCGATTGAGGCCAACAATCGCGTCATCGCGCAGCACATCCATATATGCTGCGACTACGGCGCTGAAAATACTGGCCTCGGTGCCGCGAAGGTCGGCCTGCCCGGCCGAAACCCGCGCATTCGCCGCCTTGATCGCGTTGCGAACGGCACCCCCCTGATAGATCGGAACATCGAGATTCAGCCGCCCCGCCGCTTGCCGCGCTGGCGAGGTGATCTGCGCGACTTCGACGTTCTCGACATAGCTTCCCGAAAGATCGAGACCCGGGCGGCCACGCGCTTTGGCAAGGGGGACGTTTTCATCATTCGCCCGCTGCTGTGCCCGCGCGCCCGACAGTGTCGGGTTCGTCGCATAGGCTTTTGCCAGCGCACCGCGCAGCGTTTCTGCGCTTGCCGCCATCGGCATGACAGCGATGGCCGACGTCAGAAGCGATAGGGACACAAACCTGTTACGCATGATCGGCAGCGCCTTTTTAGAATGAGAATTGGGGGATTGGCGCAAATCCAGGCAGCGGCACTGTCTCGACATCGGCAAATGATACCAGCGACACGCCATCGCCCGATCGCATCCCGCGCACCAGCCTGGTCACGCCGTTCTGGGTAAGGCCCGATACAAGCTTTGCCGCATCGCCAAGTTGCGCCGCAAGCGCCGACGGGATCTGCTCGACCGCACCATCGATCAGGATGATATCGAAAGGTGCCAGTTGCGGGCACCCCAACGCCAGTTCACCTTCGACGATCGTAACGTTGGCTGTTCCGGAAAGGCTGATCCGCGAGTTTGCCGCAAGTTCCGCATCGCTTTCGAGACCGACAATATTCACGCCAAGTGCTGCGACGACCGCGCAACAATATCCGGTTGCAGCACCGATAATGAGGACATGGTGATGCGCCGCGATCGCGGCTTCGGCGATCAGCCGCGCCGTTGCCAATGGCGGGTTCAAACGTCGCCCTCCACCAAGCGGAATGGGTGCGTCGGCATAGGCTCGGGCAGCGTGATTTTCGGGCACAAAGCGTTCGCGCGGCACTGACGAAAGCGCGGCGACCAGCCCGGGCTGGATCACGCTGTTTGTCCGCAACTGGCTGTCGACCATTGCGGCCCGCATCGCATCGAAATCGAAACTGGTCACAAAAGGCTCCGTGCCATAACTGTCTTACAAGCGCAATACACCTCTGCGGTGCGAGCGAGCCTTATCGTGTTGCGCCAATGCCGCCAAGGGGTCTGGCCTGCGATTGCGTGCTACTTGACACACGCGAACAACCGCATAGACGCGCCGGACAGCGCAATTTCGATTGCTGGCCCGATGGCGGAGTGGTGACGTAACGGACTGCAAATCCGTGTACCCGGGTTCGATTCCCGGTCGGGCCTCCAACCGCGGTTACAAGGACGCAAGGTCCTTGAGCGAAACCGTAGGATCGGCAAGCTGGTGCGGCGATGGCGCGGCGCGCTGTTCGATAAGTTTCCGGCCCTGGACGTAATCGCGGACCATGTTGACGCAATCGAGCGCAATCACGCGGCCCTGCTTCAGATAGACGATCGAAAAATTTCGCGTCGCAGGATCGCCGCGAGTGATCGCCGCGTCGTGCCCTGCCGAAAGCCCCACGGTCTGAAGTTTGAGATCGAACTGATTCGACCAGAACCAAGGGATTGCAGCATATGGCTGGGGGTCTCCTGCGATATGCTTTGCCACGACATTGGCTTGGTCATTGGCATTTTGAACCGATTCGAGCCGGATCGTAGCGCCTTCTGCAAAGCGGTTCGCATGGGCAGCACAATCCCCGATCGCGTAAACGTCGGGCAGGCTTGTCCGGCAATATTCATCGACAACGACGCCGTTGCCAACTTGCGCGCCCGCTTCGCCCAAAGCCGACACTGCGGGGATGATCCCGATCCCCACGATCACCATATCGCATGCAATCCGTCGGCCGTCAGCGAGAATAACGCCAGTTGCCCGGCCATCGCCCTCGACGGCAACCACAGTCGCGTTGGTCAATAGGTCGACCCCATGCGCCCGGTGTTCGGCCTCGAAAAATGCCGATAATTCTTCACCCGCCACCCGAGCCAGCACCCGCGGCAGCGCTTCGAGCAACGTTACCTGTTTGCCCAGCTTGGTCAGCACCGCTGCGGCCTCGAGCCCGATATAGCCGCCGCCGATCACGACGACGTGGCGAGCTTCGGCCATTTCCGCACGCATCGCATCGACATCGGCGCGCGTGCGAACGGTATGGATCCCGGCAGAATCGGCGCCGGGGCAGGACAATCGTCTGGGGTCGCCCCCAGTGGCCCAGATGAGCGTGCCATAATCCGCCACACTGCCGTCATCCAGCGTCAGCCGATGCGCAACGCCATCGACTGCGGCCACTCCACGTCCCAGCAGAAGATCGACCTGTTTATCCCCCCAGAACGCCGGCGGGCGGATATAGAGCCGCTCGAACGGCTTCTCGCCGGCCAGATATTCCTTGGAAAGCGGTGGCCGCTCATAAGGGGGCTCACTTTCCCGCCCAACAATCGCAAGGCTGCCTGCAAAACCCTGCTGCCGCAGCGCAAGCGCGGCCTGTGCGCCGCCATGACCTCCGCCGACGATGAGGATATCATAGCGGTCCTTCATACAGGATCTGCCCTGAAAATCGTCAAGGAGCCGGCGCCGGCGTCTGCGCCGCTGATGCCTCGGCGGCGTCTGCGACGGGCATCTGTCCGATCTCGGTCAGCCGCCGGGTCAGATCGTCCCTCCACGGCGCATCGGCGGGGGCACGCGACAAAAGACCGCGCCAGACATTGCCGGCCTCTTCGAAATTGCCCGATTGCGCCAGCGCCATGCCCAGGAAGAAGGGCGGCCCCGGATGATTGGGTGAAATCGTTGCGGCTTTCTGAAATGCAAATTGCGCCGCTGGGCTCATCTGCCCCTGGTTATGGACGACAAGCGCATTGCCAAGCCCGACCCAGATATCAGGATTGTTCGGGCTTTTACGCGTGCCCTCACGAACGATTGACACCGCTGCGCGCGTATTGCCGACCTTGATCAGCGCATCGGCGAGGTCGAGCCACTGGTTTTCAGCAGTCATCCCGCCGCGTTGCCGCTTCAGCTCCTCGATGGTTTCGTCGCTGGCCAGCGTTTGCTCGGGCGCTTTCACAGGGCTGCCCGGTTTTGCAGGATTGCCCTGCCACGCATAGCCCGCAAGCGCGAGCAGGATTGCGGCACCCGTCAGTTCCAGCGTCTGACGCTGTACCCCCGCTATTTTCCAAAGTCCCAACAACACCAGCACTGCGATGGCCGCAAACCAGAGCCACCCCATCAG
>JANPIQ010000449.1:0-1767 GCA_031425075.1 Sphingomonadales bacterium | reverse complement strand
TGATAGCAACCGGATGGCTAAAGAATACTATGATATTCTTTATAAATAACTTTCTTGCCACTAAGTCGCAAAGACACAAAGAAACGCAAAGCTCTTTGTGAAACTTTCTGCCTTGGTGTCTTCGTGGCGAACCCTATGTCTTAAAATGGATACGTATCAAAAACAAATAGAAATACGTTGGTCAGATCTTGATCCAAACTTTCATGTCCTGCATTCGCGGTATTATGATTTTGGAGCCTATTGCAGAATGGCATTTTTTGTTGAGAACGGAATAACTCCACAGGTTATGCATGAGCAAAAGTTTGGTCCTGTTCTCTTCAGAGAAGAATGTATTTTTAAAAGAGAAATAGCTTTCGGAGATTCGGTTGTCATTAATTTTTCATTGACAAAGGTTAGTGCTGATATGGGGCGTTGGTCAATGGTGCATGAGCTTTGGAAAAATAATGATACGCTAGCTGCGGTAATCAATGTTGATGGAGCATGGATAGATACCGTGAAGCGAAAAATTACGCTACCCCCCGAGGCCTTTAGTCGGCTCTTCAATACAGCCCCTCGTGCTGCTACGTTTGAAGTAGTTACTAAATAATTCAAGCTGTTAACTTTGTTGGATGATTACGTCCGCAGTTCAATTGTATCAAAATGCCTATAGCGGGCTTAGCCGTCGTATCTGGTTGCTGAGTGTTGTCATGCTTATCAACCGCAGTGGTACCATGGTTCTTGCATTCATGACACTGTACTGTACACATCTCGGCTACAGTATCAAACAGGCAGGTTGGGTTGTTGCCATCTATGGTTTCGGTTCTGTTTGCGGTGCGCTTACGGGAGGTAAGATCAGCGATAAGTTTGGATTTTATTATACACAGGTTGTCTCCCTGTTCTGTGGCGGTTTGCTTTTCATTTTGCTAGGCCAGAAGCGTACCTACGAGTCGATTTGCATTTGTACTTTTTTCTTAAGTATGGTCAATGAATCTTTCAGGCCGGCCAATGCCACTGCTATCGCGCATTACAGCACAGCGCAGAATCGTACGCAATCGTTCTCTCTTATCAGGCTTGCCATTAATTTAGGATGGGGAGTAGGCAGCGCATTAGGTGGGATACTTGCATCCATTGACTATCACTTATTATTTTGGGTAGATGGTTTTACAAACATAGCTGCGGCTTGCATGTTATTGATCATCTTGCCGAAGGTTTCAGTACATCAGCAAAAAGCCCCGACTGTTGCCAGTGACTCGCTAACGCCGATCATAAGTCCTTACAAAGACAAACCATTTCTATTTTTCTGGCTTTTTACTTTGATATTTTCTATTTGCTTTTTTCAGATGTTTACATCGGTGCCGTTGTATTTTAAAGAGAATCTGAAAATGGATGAATCTACCATCGGTATCATTATGGCGGCAAACGGAATTTTCATTGCCTTGTTTGAAATGGTGATTGTTTTTAAGCTTGAGGGAAGACTACCGTATCTAAGACTCATGTTTTACGGCACCTTAATGATGGCAGTTGCATTCCTGATGTTAAACGTTCCGGTTGTTGACGGCATACTTCTCGCGTGCATTTTTATGTTGGTGATAACTGTAGCTGAGATCGTGGCAATGCCCTTTATGAATTCATATTATATCTCCCGAACGAGTGACGGTAATCGTGGCCAATACGCAGGCATGTATACAATGGCTTGGAGTGCGGCACAGGTGATAGGTAGCAGTGCCGGAGCATTCTTTGCATTCCGTTATGGATTCAATAACCTGTGGTTCGCAATATGTCTGATGT
>JANPIQ010000448.1:0-2340 GCA_031425075.1 Sphingomonadales bacterium | reverse complement strand
GCCTATGCGTCGGCAAAAATCGTTCGCGCGGGCCGTCGCATCGCCAATGTCATCGCGACGGCTTGGCAGGAGGACCCCGCCAAACCGATTGCAAGCGCGAATTTGAAGTTCCTGATCGTCCGCGATCAGGCGTCGATCGAGGTCTGAAGCTCCGCGCTTACCAGCCCGCCATCGACGTTGAGCGTGTGGCCGATCACATAGTCGCCAGCGCGCGACGCCAAATAAACCGCCCCCGCCGCGATATCTTCAGGCCGCCCGATGCGTTTGGCGGGGATCGACTTGCCGACCTCATCGGCATGATCGCGTGCCGCAGTGTTCATTTCCGACCCGAAGGCACCCGGCGCCAGCGATTGAACGACGATGTTATACGGAATGAGATGCGCTGCCATCTTCTTCGTCAGCATGATGAGCGCGGCTTTCGAGGCCTGATAGCTGTAGTGTTCCCACGGATTGAGCCGCTGGCCATCGATCGACGTGATGTTGATCACCTTGGCGGGCTGGTCTGCCGATGCCGCCGCCTTGAGCGGTTCGAACAGCGCCTGCGTCAGGAAAAACGGCGATTTGACGTTCAGGTCCATGACCTTGTCCCAGCCTTTTTCCGGGAATTGCGCAAACGGTTCGGCCCAGGCGGCACCAGCATTGTTTACCAGGATGTCGAGCTTGGGCTCACGCTCGGCGATTTGCGTGGCGAGCGCCTGACAGCCGGCAACTGTCGAAACGTCCTGCGGCAGCGCGATGCAATTCGGCCCGAGCTTTTCAGCCATCGCAAGGCAGGCGTCGACCTTGCGCGCCGAGATATAGACTTTGGCCCCTTGCGCGATGAAGGCCTCGGCGATCCAGGAACCGATGTTGCGCGATCCCCCGGTGATCAGCGCAACGCGCCCGTCGAGGCGGAAAAGTTTGTCGATGTCCATTATCACCCTCCGCGCTTCAACGTCTCGCGTGCGATGATCAATTGCTGGATCTGGCTCGTGCCCTCATAAATCCGGAATATCCGGACATCGCGGTAGAAACGCTCGATGCCGTAGTCGGCAACATAGCCTGCGCCACCGAAGATCTGCACCGCTTTGTCGGCCACGCGCCCGACCATTTCCGACGCGAAATACTTCGCGGCGGCCGCCTCCATCACGACGCCTTTGCCTTTGTCCTTCGCCGCTGCCGTCTGAAGCACCAGCGCTTTTGCCGCGAGACACTCAGTCTTCATGTCGGCGATCATACCCTGGATCAGCTGATGCTGGGCAATGGGTTTCCCGCCTTGAATCCGCTCGTTGGCATAGCCGACCGAGTCGGTGATCAACCGTTCGGCCGCACCGACGCAGACGGCCGCGATATGCAGCCGCCCGCGGTCGAGCACGCGCATCGCGACCTTGAAACCTTCGCCTTCAGCTCCGAGCATGTTTTCGGGCGGCACCGGCACGTTGTCGAAGTTCACATCGCAGACGTGCGCGCCCTGCTGGCCCATTTTCTTTTCAGGCGCACCGATCGTGAGACCAGGTGAGTCAGCGGGCACCAGAAATGCCGAGACACCGCGCGCGCCGTCTTCGCCGGTTCGCGCCATCACGGTAAAAAGCGAAGCGCGGTCGGCGTTGGTGATGTAGCGCTTGGTGCCGCTCAGCTTCCATTGGTTGCCATCGCGCACCGCACGCGTTTTCACGTTCGCGCTGTCGCTGCCGACGTCGGGCTCGGTCAGCGCAAAACTGGTAATCACCTCGCCGCTCGCGATCCGGGGCAGCCACTGTGCCTTTTGCTCGGGCGTGCCGGCCATCACCAGCCCCTGCGAACCGATGCCTACATTGGTGCCGAAGGTCGATCGCATCGCGGGGGACGTCTTGCCAAGCTCGATCGCGACCTTGATTTCCTCGAGCATCGACAGGCCGAGGCCACCATATTCGGGGTCGATCGACAGCCCGAACAGCCCCATCGCCTTCATCTCGGCGACCAGATCGGCGGGGATGTCATCGCTTTCGGCGACCAAAGCCTCATTGGGCCGCAACCGCTCGCTCACGAAGCGCTTCACCATGTCGATCAGCGCGTCGAACGTTTCGGCGTCGAGCCCAACCCTGGGCGGATGAAGTGCGTCAAAGTCTGCCATCGTCAATATCCACTCAGCCGCGCGACACGCTCTGCATGATAACGTGCATCGCCGAAGAATTCTTCGAGCGCGCGATCGCGCTTCATGTACAGCCCGATGTCGTATTCGTCGGTCATGCCGATGCCGCCGTGCATCTGGATGCCTTCCTGCACCGCCAGGCGAACCGACTTGCCGGTCTTGGCCTTTGCGACCGCAACAGCAATTTCTGCACGCGGGTCCTCTGCGTCGAGCAGTTGCTGCGCTTTCAG
>JANPIQ010000447.1:0-3907 GCA_031425075.1 Sphingomonadales bacterium | reverse complement strand
GCCGCGCGACCGTGGCGGTATCGGCGCGCGCAAACGCATCGAGAAGCGTGCGATGCCCGCGCGGATTGATCAGCCCGCGATCGTCATGCTGACCGTGGATTTCAACGAGCAATCCACCCAATTCACGCAACAGCGCGGCAGACACTGGCTGATCGTTGACAAAGCCGCGGCTTCCGCCATCGGCCTTCACCGTGCGCCGCACGATCAGATCTTCGCCCGGTTCTGCCCCGATATCGCTACTGGCCAGGAGGTTCAGCGCGGACGCGGGCGGATCAAAACTCGCGGTAACGCTGGCCTGCGCGCAGCCATGGCGCACCAGCCCGGTATCGGCGCGGCTGCCGAGTGCCAACCCCAGCGCATCGAGCAGGATCGATTTGCCTGCTCCTGTTTCCCCTGTCAGAACGCCGAGCCCTGCCCCGAAGTCAAGATCGAGCGCTTCGATCAAAACCACGTCGCGGATCGACAGCCGGGTGAGCATCAGGCGTCCTTCCGCCCGTCAGGTGGCGGGATTTTTCTGCATCAGATCGAATGCACGCTTATACCATTCGGAACCGGGATAATTTGCGCCAAGCACCGCTGCCGCGCGCTGCGCCTCTTGCCGGACACCGAGCGCAAGATAGCTTTCGGTCAGCCGCTGGAGCGCTTCGGGCGTGTGGCTGGTCGTATCATATTTATCGACAACCACGCGAAACCGCACAACCGCTGCAAGCCATTGGCCACGCCGCTGGTAAAATCGGCCGATTTCCATTTCCTTGCCCGCGAGGTGATCGTTGATCAGATCGACCTTCAGCCGCGCGTCTGCGGCGAAGCGTGTGTTGGGATAGCGCCGCATCAGCTCGCCCATCGAATCAAGCGCCTGCTGCGTAATCTTCTGATCGCGGGTCACGTCGGTGATCTGCTCGTAATAGTTAAGCGCGATCAGATAATAGGCATAGGGCGCGTCGCGGTTGCCGGGGTGAATGGCAAGGAAACGCTGCGCCGAGTTGGTCGATTCGGTATAGTCGCGCGCCATGTAATAGCTGAACGCGCTCATCAACTGCGCCCGCCGCGCCCAGACCGAATATGGGTGCTGCCGCTCGACTTCATCGAACAGCGCCGCCGCCAGCTTAAATTGCCCGCGATCGAGACGCCCTTTTGCCGCCGAATAGAGCGTGTTGACATCGCGTGCGACATACGACGTGTCGGTTTTCGATTGATTGCCCGCGCACCCCGATACACCGAGCGCGACGGCAAGTGCTGCTGCGAGCACGATCTTGCGAGACTTGATCATCATCGAGGCCTTAACCGTTTGCATCGCCGACGCCAAGCATAGAGATTGGCGACAGTCGCCGTTTTCCTGTAAGCCAGATCGCATGACAGCAACATGCCTCAAAACGATCGAAGTCGCCAAGCCGTGGGGACGCCACCAGTTGTGGCAAGGGTTTGCAGACCCCACGCCCGATGGTGAGGCAATCGGTGAAATCTGGTTCGACGCGCCCGGGCGCGAACTGCCGCTGCTCGTCAAATATCTGTTCACCAGCGAAAAACTATCGATTCAGGTCCACCCCAATGATTCGCTGGCGCAAATGCGCGGTCATCGCAGCGGCAAGGAAGAATGCTGGATCGTCCTCGATGCGGCCCCGGGCGCAACGCTGGGTCTAGGCACGCACCGCCAGCTTGACGCCGCCGAGCTGCGCGCAGCAGCGCTCGATGGCTCGATCGAGGCATTGCTCGATTGGAAGCAGGTGAAGCCGGGCGATGTGATCCATGTTCTTCCCGGCACGGTGCATGCGATAGGCGCCGGAATTACGCTGATCGAGGTTCAGCAGAATATCGATCTGACCTATCGGCTTTACGATTATGGCCGCCCGCGCGAATTGCATCTCGACTACGGTGTTCCCGCATCCGACGCGAAACCCTTTGTGAACGGCAGCGCACCCCTTGCGATTTCGCCGCTGCGCGAGGCGATCATTCATGGCGGGCATTTCACTGTCGAACGCTGGCGGTCGGGCGGCGCGATTGACGTGTCGTTGCCCGATGACATGCCGGGCTGGGTCATTCCGGTTACTGGCGGCGGCTTGATCGATAATGAAGCAGCCAGGCCCGGCCAGTGCTGGCTGATCGAAAGCAATGCCCATATGTTGAAAGACGACAGCAGCGACTGGCTTTTTGCCTACCCCTCATCGAGCCCGCTACCCGACAGCGTTCGCAATTCAGCTGGCAGCGCCTGACGTTGCTCCGCATTCTCACGCTGTCGACGTTATATCCTGATGCAACCCGGCCGCGCCTCGGGCCGTTCGTCGAGCGGCAAACACGCGAGCTGGCGCGTCATCCCGATGTCGAACTGCACGTCATATCGCCTGTCGGCCTGCCGCCATGGCCATTGAGCCTCCACAGCCATTATCGCGATCTGGCTGGTCTTGCGGCGCGCGAACGATGGAATGGCGTCGCGGTGCACCGGCCGCGCTTCATCCATTTGCCGGGAACATCTGGACGGTTCGATGCTGCCGCAATCGTTCGCGCGATCACACCGGTGATCGAGACGCTGCGGCGCGATTTCGCGTTCGATGTGATCGATGCCGAATATTTCTTTCCAGATGGGCCCGCCGCAATTGCGCTGGGGCAGCATTTCGGCGTCCCGGTATCGATCAAGGCACGCGGCAGTGACATTCACGTCTGGGGCAATGCGCCTGCAACTGCTGCCCAGGTGGCCCATGCCGGACTCGCTGCTGACGGCCTGCTGGCGGTATCGCCCGCGCTCAAGGCCGATATGGTCGCGCTAGGGATGCCCGCTGACAAGATACAGGTGCATTATACCGGCGTTGACAAGGCGGTGTTCGGCCGGATCGAGAGAGGCACCGCGCGCGAGATGCTGGGCATCGATGGCCCGTTGGTCTTGTCGGTGGGCACGCTCACCGAGCGCAAGGGCCAGACGCTGCTGATCGACGCGCTGCCGCAGATCCCGGGCGCGATGATCGTGTTTGCAGGTCACGGTCCGGATCGCGCGGCACTCGAAGCGCGTGCAGTGTCAAACGGAGTGGCAGACCGTGTGCGCTTCGTTGGCAGTATCGATCATGATGCCATGGCGCTCTGGCTTGCCGCAGCAGACGTTATGGCGTTGGCCACAGAATCCGAAGGGCTCGCCAATGCCTGGGTTGAAGCGCTGGCATCTGGAACGCCTGTCGTGACGACCAACGTTGGCGGCGCGCCCGACGTCATCGCTTCCGCCGTCGCCGGGCGGTTGATACCGCGCACCGCCGATGCCTTTGCAAGCGCCATCAGCGAAATCCTCGCTACACCGCCCGATGCCGAGAGGGTCAAGCGCGAAGCGGCGCCGTTCGACTGGGCCACCAACCGCGATGCGCTTTTTGCGCATCTGTCCCGCCTCGTCAGCGGGTATAGCCCTCGGAATGCTTTGGCTCGCCATCCTTGATGTCGGTTTTGGGCATGAAGCTGTTCTGGTCGACCCCAAGCCACAGCAGGGCGGGCGCTGAAATATAGACCGAAGAAAATGTCCCGATCACAAGCCCTAGCAGCATGGCAGCGGTGAAGCCGAAAATAATATCCGGCCCCATCACGAGCAGGATCGCGAGGGTGAGGATCATCGACAGCGACGTTGTGACGGTGCGGGACAGCGTTTCGTTCATCGCCAGATCGATCAATGCCGCAATTTCCATCTTGCGCCATTTGCGCAAGTTTTCGCGAATGCGGTCATAGATCACGATCGTATCGTTGAGCGAATAGCCCGCAATCGTCAGAAGTGCCGCGATGATCCCAAGATCGAACTGGAGCTGGGTCAGCGCGAAAAACCCGAAAGTCAGGATCATGTCATGCGCCAGCGTCAAAAGCGCGCCGACGCCGAACTGCCATTCGAAACGGAACCAGATATAAACAGCGATCCCCAGCAACGCGAGGCTGAGCGCGATGC
>JANPIQ010000446.1:0-5455 GCA_031425075.1 Sphingomonadales bacterium | reverse complement strand
CCGTCACCATTAGAGCTCAATCGCAGCTCTTGCGTAAAGCCCTGAACCTTCGTCGTATCGAGCAAATTCGACGGCAGCTGCGAATCCGCCGGGGTGAAGCCCAGATCGATCGAGACGCTGTTGGTCAGCGCACTGGCATCGCGGCTCACCAGAATGTCGCGATCGGTATAGCTCGTCACCGAAGTCAGATCGACACCGCCGAGCCCGAACGTCATTGTCAGGTCACCGATCAGCGTTTCGTCGGTAAAGCCTTCCTTGAGCAACAGAAACTGCTCGCGCTCGCGAAAACTTACCGCCGGACGCGTGGTCGTGAACGGATTGGCAAACAGGTTGAAGACCTCTTGTCGGTTGAACCCGTCGGTCGTGATCTTCTGATACACGATCCGCGGCGTGATCGAGATCGAGTCCGTTGGTTCAAAGGTAATCGCCAGCCGCCCGCCATAACGTTCGCCGCTGTTGATATCCTCGGTTACGCCACCACCTTCGCGACGGGCATCGATAAAGCCGCCATATCGGGTGTAATAGCCCACCGCACGGATCGCGGCATTTTCGCCAAGCGGCAGATTGACCGCGCCTTTCAAGTGCCCGCCAAAATCATCTCCATCAACAAGGTTGAGATTGGCTTCGACAGTGCCTTCGGTTGTGCCGAGTTTGGGCTGATTGGTGATATAACGGATGGTACCACCGACCGATCCCGATCCAAACAGCGTCCCTTGCGGCCCGCGCAATGTTTCGACGCGGTTCAAATCGAACAGGTCGAGATCGGGCGTGAACAGCGACAACGAAACCACCGATTCGTCGAGATAGACGCCAACCTGTTCCTTCACACCCGGCTGATCTCGGACGATCTGTCCCGCCGAAACGCCACGGATCGACACCTGGCTCTGCCCTGGCCCGAGATTCTGGATATTGAGGCCCGCAACGTTACGCGACAAATCCTCGAGCGTGGTTGCGCCTGTTTTCTGGATATCATCTGCGGTCTGCGCATTAATCGAAAAAGGAATATCCTGAAGCGTCGAATTCCGCTTGTTTGCGGTCACGATGATTTCATTGCCTTCGCCTTCGGCCTCAACGGCGTCCTGGGCGAATGTTGGCGCGGCCAGCGCCAGTACGAGCGACGCGAACCCGCCGCAAAGCAGTGTGCTTTTCATCAGGCAGCCCTCCTTATTGTTTATCTGCTGTGCAATTGTGCCGCAGCCCGCGAAATGAGCCAAGCGCCAAGCCCCATATGATGACGTTTGGAGCTGCGTTGTGACAAATGCGCAACAACGAACATGTCACGTCCAATTCGTGGTGCGCCCGACGGGATTCGAACCCATGGCCCCCAGATTAGGAATCTGGTGCTCTATCCTGCTGAGCTACGGGCGCACTTTGGGTGAATTACGGGGCGAAGGCTGCACGGTCAATTGTGTCTGGCGGGATCGATCACGGGGAACGGCAGCGGCGTTACCGCCACGCCATCATCGATCAGCGCCTTTGCCTCATCGCGGGTGACTTCGCCGTGGATCGTGGCGTGTGGCACATCGCCTGCATCCATCGCGCGCGCCGTATCAGCAAAACTGCGACCAACCCATTGCGACGTTGCGAGCATCTTTGCCTGCACCGCAGCGGCAGCGGCCAGAAACGCCTTGATTTCGGAAGGTGCCGCCGGCGCTGACGCAACTGGCTGAACCGCCGGCAGCACCTCCTGCTTCGAATTGCCCTTTGCCGCTATGTTGGGAGCCATGACAGCTTTGGAGATCGCGGTATCGCCGCAGAATGGACACGCAATCAGGCCGCGTGTGCGCTGATCCTCAAAACCTGCGGAATTGCCGAACCACGCCTCGAAGACATGATCGGCGCAACATTTGAGATCGAACACAATCATGACTGCAGTGCAAGATGGGGTATTGCACGGCGGTGCGCAATGACCGGAACATGCGATCGCGCAGTTCCGACAGCTGCAAGGTCGATCTTGGCAAAACCCACGCCGCTGGCATCACCCATGTCGAGCACCACCTGCCCCCACGGATCGATCACCAGCGAATGGCCGAAGGTCTCACGCCCATCTTCGTGCCGCCCGCTCTGAGCCGCAGCAATCACCCAGCAACCATTCTCGATCGCCCGGGCGCGGAGCAAAATGTGCCAGTGTGCCTTTCCTGTCGGCACAGTAAAGGCGGCGGGCACCGACAGGATCGTTGCTCCCGCTTCGCTCAACGCGGCGTAGAGCGCAGGAAACCGTACATCGTAACATATCGACATCCCGAGGCGGCCTGCAGGCGTATCGAGCAGCGCGATGGCCTTACCCGGCGTGTAGGACGCCGACTCGCGCCAGGTTTCACCCGTTGGCAAAACGACATCGAACAGATGCAGCTTGTCGTATCGCGCACGGATCTGTCCGCGATCGTCGATCACAAAGCTGCGATTGACGAACTTGTTTCCTGTTTCACGCCTGACAGCCAATGATCCCAAAGACACCCAGATGCGTGCATCGCGCGCCGCATCGCAGACTGCCAACAGCACCGCGTCATCGGGTTCGGCCATGATATGGCGCGATGCGCGCTGCCTGTCGCGGTCGAGCAGTCCGCTCATTTCAGGCGTGAACAGCATTGCTGCACCGCCGGCCTTGGCGGCTTGAATGGACTCGATCAGCGCGGCGGCGTTGGCATCCGGATCGATCCCGGTGCGCATCTGCGCCACCGCGACCTGCGTGATCGTCATGCAGCCGACAGCAGCGGATCGAGCCCACCCCGCGCATCGAGTGCAGTCAGATCGTCGCTTCCGCCGATATGTTGTCCATCGATAAAGATTTGAGGCACGGTCGAACGCCCGCCCGAACGCTGCATCATGATGTCACGTGCGGCTGGATCCATGGAAATATCGGTTTCGGCGTAATCCGCGCCCTTGCGCGAAAGCAATGCCTTTGCGCGTGCGCAAAATGGGCAGAAGGCCTTGGTGTAAACTTCGATTTGGGCCACGAGCACCTCCTTGTTTGCCAAAAATGATCACCGCATCGCACAATGTCAATCGTCGAGCAGAACACGCGCCCAGCATGCCGCGCGCACTTGGGCTGCCCCTCCCCGTTTCAGCGCGCGTGCGCAGGCATTGGCAGTGGCGCCACTGGTGTAAACATCGTCGATGAGCAATAGCTGCTGGCCCTTTAATCGTGGTTTGTAATCGGCCGATACGGCGATAGTTCCGTTCAGCAATCGGCGGCGTTCGGCGGCTCCACGTCCTCCCAGCATAGGCGTCCGCTTTGTACGGATCAGCGCATCGGGAACGTGCGCCCACCCGGTATGACGCGCGATTTCGGCTGCGATCAGCGCTGACTGATTGAACCCGCGGAGCCAGATGCGAAAAGGGTGCAGCGGCACTGGAACGATCACCCACGCCCCTGTTTTGGGCAAAGCCGAAACCATCAGCTTTGCCACCAGCGACGCCAGTCCGATCTTGCGCCCATGTTTGAGTTTGAGGATTATCGTTCGCGACACATCGCCGTAGGCAACCGCAGCCGAAGCCCCATCATGATCGGGAGGATCGGCAAGGCAAGGCGCGCAGACCGCGATCGGGGCGTCGAGCGGTACGCCGCAGCATTCGCATCCGTTTCCCGTCAGAAAGGTAAGTTGCCGCCAGCAAGCTGCGCACAGCGTCAGCGTGTCGGGCACGATCGAACCGCACCCTGCGCAGCGTGGTGGCAGAGCAAAATCGATGATTGGGGCAACGATGGCCTTCAGCATTTGCGGCTTGTCGCTGTCTCTCCATCGCGGCACAAGCGGTGCGTGAACGTCCCTGCAATTTTCGATCGAAAAGCGCGCCGCCTGCGAACAGTCCGGGCATCCAAAGCGCAGTGGGGCGATGCATGGCTGATCGCGCGAGCATCCGAAGACATTGCGCTTCGGCTTTCAGCAATCAAACGCCGATTCGCATCGGTTATGGCGATCACGCCGCGGGTCGACATGATTTCGCAAGCGATCGACCCCGAAGCACGACTCATATCATCGCGCAGCATTATCTGCGATGAAGATCGCCTGCCGTTTGCCGACCGCAGCTTCGATTGCATCATCTTGATCGGCATGATCGATACCGTCAACGATCTGCCGGGCGCGCTCACGCTGTTTCGCCGCGCACTGACCCCCGATGGCGTCATGCTCGCGGCGCTGTCTGGCGCCGGATCGCTGCCAACACTGCGAGCGGCGATGGCCGCATGCGATCCCGGGCGCGCACATTTCCACCCCCAGATCGACGTGCGCGCGATGGGCGATTTGATGTTGCGTGCAGGATTTTCCCAACCCGTCGTCGATACAGATCAGGTCGAGGCACGATATTCGAAGCTTCACGATCTTGTCCGCGATCTCCGTGCAAACGGGCAGAACAATGTGCTCATCGGTCGGCAGGCGATGCGCAGAAGTCAGGCCGCAGAATGTGACCGCGCATTTACCCATCTCGCGATCGAGGGGCGCATCTCTGAAACCTTTGTCACGCTCCATGCGACAGGGTGGGCCAGCGCTGCGCGATAGCGTCGATCAGGGGAAGGTCAGGCGCGGGCATCGCCAGCATTCGCAATTCACTTAATGTGGCCCAGCAATACGCAGTTGCGTGAAGTGGCAGGGGTTCGCCGCGCCACTGCAAAACATGATAGAACAGCAGGACCAGCCCGTGCGGCCCGACCTTTGCGGTCGAAAATGCCAGTGGCATCACCGTATCGGCATCGGCCTCGATACCCAGTTCTTCGTGTAGCTCCCGGGTCAGAGCCTGTTCAGGAGTTTCGCTCGCTTCGACCTTGCCACCGGGAAATTCCCACAGGCCGGCAAACGGTTTGCCCTCGGGCCGTCGCTGCACCAGCCAGCGACCGTGCCGGTCCTGCAATCCTCCGGCCACGACCAGCTTTGTCATCGCGATACCGCCATTTCAGAAATTCTTAACAGTTTGGCCGTTACCCATAATCGCCCCCATCCAGGGAACACGAGACCGGGGAAACGACATGTTATCAACTCTGCGCAGGCTTTTGCGCGACAGCCGAGGTGCGACTCTTGTCGAGTATGCACTGATTATCGCGTTGATGGTGATCGCGATGATCGTCGCCCTGCGCGGTGTTGCCGATTCAAGCACCAACATGTGGAACAATGTGTCGACCACGGTGACCGAGAACGCCTGACACACGGGGCGCAATCGGCGGGGTATACCAGATCGGCGAGGAATAAGCGCGCTCCTGCGCTTTTGCCTCGACGCCAGCCGGTAAAGTGTATTTGAACCGCACGGCATCGTAGGCCACCCAGCGCGGCGTCGGGATTTCGATCACGCGTACGTAATAAAATGCGCGCTGCGCCGGATCGAATTCGGGATCGACCCAGACCGTTTGTAGCTGCACAGCGCCAATCGCATTGGTGTAGGTCGCGGTCCCCAGATCGACGGTATCGCCCACCGGCGGCAATTGTCCGCCCGCGCGCCGCCGTGTTTCGGGCGAACTCCAGACGAC
>JANPIQ010000445.1:0-20048 GCA_031425075.1 Sphingomonadales bacterium | reverse complement strand
CCCCACCCTGCCCCGATCACCATTGCCCATGATACCGTTGCGCCACACAAGACAATGGCCAAACGCCGTCGCGGCGAAAATTTGGCTTCGAGCGGCTCCGCAGGTGTCGTCCATCGTTCGAGCAATTCCTGATGCATCGGGTGCAACGCGGTATCGAGACTGCCGACGTCAGGCGTCGTAGCAGAGGCGACGGGCCACATATCAGGCAATATCGCAGGCTTTAATGCAGTCCGTGTCATCGCACTCTCCAAGCTGGGAACGCTCCAGGCTTGAATGTGGATTTCGGCCCAATCGATTAAATTTTCGTTAATTTGCCTCGGTCAGATGCCTTCGGGCGGACGTTGCATGGCATAAAATGTTAAGCCCATGACGGCCACGATGATCGCGGCCAGCACCAGCCCGACGCCTGCGGCCCAGCCCAAAACTGCAATCCGTGACCCTATCGTCCTCAACGAAGGCAGGCGCAATGGAGGCGGGGCAATCGCCACCGCATTGCCGAACCGGGCCGGAGACGGCAGCCGCTTATCGAGACCCCACCAGAATGCGAGCCCCAATGCGAAGGCGAGCGCACCCGATACTGCGAAATTCACGATGCTGGTATCGCCGCCCCAGCTGGCCGTCGCAACGACCTGCTGAATGGGGTAAGCACTGACAAGGGCGGTATGGATCGCCGGCGAAAGAGCGGTGATGACGGCATTCTGCCGAAACCGTATGGCAAAGACGATCGCGGGGTAAGCAACGGGAACGGCCATGCCGCCATAGACAAACGGGACATCGCGAAGATCGACACGCGCTGCTGCGACGATGAGCGTTCCGATGACCGCGAGACTGGCGAAGATCAGACGCCGATCAATCGGCAACTTGTGGGCAAAACGTTGTGCCAGCGCTCCTGCAAGGCCGCTGCACAATGCGGCAAGGCCGAGTTCGGATACGGCGGCGCGGATGCTGTCTTCGCGCCCCGCCGGGATCAGGTCTCCCACCCAGAGGAGTGTCACGATCACCGGCAGCCCCGCCATCGCCGATGCAAGCGCGACGAACCGCCACCGGCCAAGCCGCGAAGCCAAGGCAAGGATGATCGTCAAAACGATGAAAGCCGGTGCCAGCACGACCATCTGGTTGACGATCCGCGTCACGAAATTGAACTCGAGAACGCCGGGCAACGCCAGTGTGGGCACCCCGATTAGATTGAGAAGGTAGAACCACGAGTCGGCATCGCGAAAATATCCACCGACGCCGTTGTCCGAAAGCAGCGGCCCGAGCGCCAGAAAGCAAGCCAAAATCACAAGCGCATAAGAAGGATAGGCAGCGCGCAGCCTATGGAGGACAAATGTTTTCGGGTCTTGTCGCTCTCGCGCGCCGGCAGCGCAAAATCCGAACAGCGCGAACAGCGCCGATATGGCCATCATCCGTATGGGCCATAACGCCGCCGGACCAATACGATCGGGGCCGGCTGCAATCTCGATACTCTGCAATGCGATGACAATAATCACGAGGGCAAGGCGAACATGGCTGATGCTGCCGAGCACGCCGCCCTGTCTATCGATCTCGGATTTTACACTTCGCACATGAACGCCCTTGCTTCGACGTGGTGCCTTGCCCCATAAGGGTTAAAGGAGCCCGTGGCCAAAATCATGCTTTGGCCGTGCAAAAGCGTGCGCGCAACGTTAAGGCCGCTTTCGCGACTGTTCTTTCCCATTAATCGAGTAATCCTTTGTCAGACACTATCGCCATCAAGCCTCTGGACACAGCCCAGCCTAATCCGGATGCCGATATTGCTGTCGGGGCCAGTTCGGTGCTGCCCGACCCTCGCAATTTCCTTGCGATTTTCGCGCGGCGTTTTTGGATCTTTTTTGTGATCTTTGTTGCGGTGCTTGGTTCGGCCATTGCCTATGCCGTGTTTGCCCCGCGGATATATTCAGCGACG
Source organism: Sphingomonadales bacterium (assembly GCA_031425075.1). Classification (GTDB taxonomy): domain Bacteria; phylum Pseudomonadota; class Alphaproteobacteria; order Sphingomonadales; family Sphingomonadaceae; genus Aquisediminimonas. Next base: position 18,124 of record JANPIQ010000445.1, on the reverse strand, counting down.
GCGACCGTGCTGATCGAACCGCAACGTGCCGACCCGGTGCAGCCGCGCGAATTCGCACCGGCAGACGCGGCCCCTACGTCCGACTTTATCGATACGCAGATTCTGATTCTCGATTCGCCCCAGATCGCCCAACAGGTCGTTCGTGAGCTTCGATTGGCCGATGACGCGCAGTTCAGCCCGGCAATCGTCGCCGACGCGCAGCAATTATCGCCCGCTCAGCTGCGCAATCGCGAAATCGCCACTGCCGAACGATTGCGCGCAAATGTCACGATCCGCCGCGCAGGCCAGACATCGCTGATCGAGGTTTTGGCGCAAAGCCGTTCGCCGGTTCAATCTGCCCGGATTGCCAACGAATATATCGAGCAATATTTGCTGAGCGTCGATGCCGCCAAGGCTGCGACCACCCTGCAGGCCGATTCAAAGATCGATAGTCGGCTCGAAGAATTGCGCCGCAACGCCGAAGCCGCCGACGGCGCGCTGCAACGTTACAAGATCGCCAATGGCTTGATGAGCGCCGAAGGGGCCACGCTTGCCGAACAGGAAACCTCGACCCTCAACCAGCAGATCGCCCAGGCACGAGCCACCCTTGCCGAACGTCAGGGACGTTTGGCAGCGGCACGCCGTCAGTTGCAAAAGGGCGGTGGCGGGGGCGATGTCACGTCTGCGCTCAATTCGGGCACGATCGGAACGCTGCGTGTGCAGGAGGCGGAAAGCAGCCGCACGCTCGCCCAGCTGCGCACGCGTTATGGCGCCAAACACCCATCGATTGCGCAGGAAGAACAGCGACTCAACGATGTTCAGCGCCAGATCCAGCTCGAGATCGACAGGGTTCTGACCAGCCTCGAAGGCGAAGTGAATGTTGCAGCGTCAGGCGTATCTTCGCTTGAAGCGAGTCAGGCACGATCAAGTTCGCGGCTTGCCTCGAATACGACTGCGCAAGTCGGCTTTCTCGAACTTGAACGAAAGGCCGCAGCAGCCCGGACCATCTATGAAGCGTTCCTCAACCGGTCGCGCGGTGCTGCGGCACGCGATGGCATCGAGGCGCCAATCGCAACGCTGTCGTCCGCAGCCATCGTGCCGATCGCGCCCACTTCGCCCAACGTTCCGCTGATCGGGCTGCTCGGGCTCGTTTTCGGATTAACAGGCGGCATCGTCGGCGTGGCTGCTGCGGAATTCCTCGACTCGCGGATTCGCACCAAAGCCGATGTCGAACGCAGGCTCGGCGCCCGGTATCTGGGCGTTATTCCCGATATCGAATCGACACTCGACGGCATCCGAATGACCGAACCGCCTGAGGAATACATCATTTCGCATCCCCTTTCGAACTTTGCCGAAGCGATGCGGAGCTTGCGCACATCGATCACGCTGCGCGGCAATCGGCGTCCCCGCGTGATCGCGGTCACGTCTGCCCTTCCCCGTGAAGGGAAAACCACGACCGCGATCTGTCTTGCACGATCAATTGCTCTGTCCGGCACGTCGACGGTTCTTGTCGATATGGATTTGCGGCGCCATTCGGCTAGCGATATCTTGCTCAATGACAGGCCCGGAAACCTGCTTCGGGTGTTGCAAGGCAACATGACGGTTTCCGAAGCGTTGGTGCCCGATATGCCGACCGGCCTCCAGCTTTTGTGCGTTTCGCCTTCGGACGTCGATGAAGTCCACGGGGCGCTGACCGAAACCAATCTGGCGGGTCTGCTTGCCGAACTGCGCACGCAGTTCGATCATGTGATTATCGATACGGCACCTGTGCTCGGCATCGCCGATACGCGATCGGTGGCGAGCCAGGCCGATGCCGTCATCCTGCTCGCGCGCTGGCGGCACACCTCGATCCGTGCCGCAGATTCTGCCCTCGATCTGCTGATCGGCGTTCAGGCAAAGGTGTATGGCGTGGCGTTGACGATCGTCGATATACGGAAATTCGGCAGCACCGGATCAGAAGACGTTTATGGATATCACAAAAAGTTCAAAGGCTATTACGTCAACTAAGCTCACTTCGTGATCGTTACAGCGGTCCAGCCAAGGCATTACCTATAGCGCGAAACGCACACCGACATTGGCACTGATGGCGTTATACCGCAGGAATGGACTGCGCGAATCGCGCTTTGCATATCGCAGACCAGCCGTCAGGCTGAAACGCCGGTTGATCAGATAACGGCCGCCGATACCGGCAGTATATTCACGCCCGCCGATGCCAGGCCCATCGGGACTGAATTTCGAAAACCCCGCATCTGCAGAGATCAGCACATAGCGATAAAGCTCATGATCGGCAGAAATGCGAAAATCGTTCCGGGTGTTTCCCGCCAGCTGAAACGCGCTGGTATCTTCATAAGTTTGCGCGGCGCGGAATCGCAGCGATGTCAGCTGCGTTATATTCCACAACACATCGGCGCTGTAAGATAACCCGCTCGATCGCGCCAACCGCGGATCTACATAATTGCGTTTGCGGTAGCCAAGCTGCACCGTGCCAAATACCAGCGAGGTCAGTTCGAGCGTAACACCGCCGAGCAGCGAAAATCCCGATGAATTGCGGTTCAGCGTCGTACCGTCGATAAAGCCGGGTTTCCCGGGGCGGAAATCGAATCGCGCCCGATCATATTGCGCACTCCCGATCAGACCAATGCCGTTGCGCAAGGCATAGCGGGCAGTGCCGCCAACAGAAACGGTGCGAACGTCGCGAAAATCCTGATCGATGATCACCGCACCATTCTGCCGGATATCGTCGTAATTGCGGCGTTCACCATCAACCGTTGCCGTCACCGTCAGATCGGCGATCGTATGTGAAACACCCAGACCGCCGCGGAACTGATCATATTGTACAGGTTCGGTATTGCCACGAAAGGCCCCGAAACTGGATCGGCTTTCGGCAAAGCGAGCCGCGCCGAGATTGGCGCGGAAACTGGTATCGCGCGATGCGTCGAACACCCCGCTTGCGCCTGTGCCGAACTGCGTAACGTTTTCTTGCGACAGATTGGCGTGGACGCTCGGGCTCACAAACGCGCGCGCCTCCAGCCGATGTCGCGACCAATTGCTGCGCAACAGCACCTCGGGACGCACTGTCAGATACACATCGCTACGCTTGTTCGTATTGGTGGCCAGGTAATTATCGGTCGCCTCGACAGACGCGGTAACCGAAGGCAGCAGCCGGAAACCGCCGACATTGATACCAATCGGATCATATTCGGGCCGGGCACGCTCTGCGACCCCCTCATTTGGAACGGTCTGCGCCATTGCCGCGCAAGCGCCAAAGATCGATGCAACCGGAAGCGCGCACGCAGACAGAAACGCCGAAGTCGATCGATGACGGATTGGCATTCGCAAATTCCCTTTTACGCACTTCATCCATAACTATGGCGGACGCGGGGCGGTAGGGCAAATCGCACGCGCTTGATTGGCGGAAATTCGAGACGTTTCAATTCGGCGCCGGTCATTGAGGCTCAGGGTCTTGCCCCTTGTCTTGATGACCGGCGCCGATCGATCGCCAAACATCAGAACTTGAACCCCGCCTCGACCCCGATTGTCCGCCTGCCGCCAGGAGACAGGAAATCGCCGCCGAATTCGGGCGCGGGAATCACTTCGGACAGGAATTTGCGATTGAGCGCATTGGTGGCAAATGCTGCCAGAGAGAAATTTTCGGCATCGAGCGAGAACCGCAGGTTCAACGTGCCGAACGCATCGCGCCGCGAATTGGCAAAATTGCCCTCAAGCACATTGTCTCCGAAAAAGAAGTTCGGCACCGAATTGTTCTGAACGGTGTGGAAGAAAGTTGGTCCCGTAATCCTGTAATCAGCGCGGAACCCGATATCCAGCGCGTCGTTAAGCGGGACGCTGATCTGCGATCCAAGGTTGATCGTCCAGTCAGAGGTATAGGGCGATTTATTGCCAACCGTACCCGGGCGCGCCGCGTTCTTCTTGATCTTGCTTTCGGTGATGTTGCCCGAGGCAAAAATCGTCCAGCCTTCGACGATCCGCGCATTGGCAGACGCTTCAAAGCCATAAAGCTCGACCTTGTCGATGTTCGACACCACGCGGAGCAGGCCGAACGGGCCCACGAAAAATTCGAAAAACTGCATGTCCTTCACGTCGGTGTAATAGCCGGCGAGTTCAAAATTGACGCGGCCGTCGGCAAACTTTCCCTTGGCACCGGCTTCGAAAGCGCTGGTGCGTTCTTTGCGATACTGATCACCGATTGTCAGGCCCGCGTTGATCGGATTGCCGGGCACGAACAGCGCGGTGCCATTGTTGAAAAAACCGTTGATGACAGCAGCGCTGCCGCTGGCGTTGAACCCGCCCGATTTGAACCCGATGCCATAATTGGCAAACAGCGTCAGATCGCTGCTCGGCTCATAAGACAGCGTGACCTTGGGCTGGAGTTGCTTGAACGTCGCACTGCGCGGCGCGAGCATCCCCGACGGATTATACACAGGATCCAGCCCGGGATTGAGGAAGTAATTGGCAGGCGTCGTCGCTGTGCCATTAGGGTTCCCTGTCAGGACATTGCCGACCCAGCGCGTCCGGCGCCCGGTGGGCACATTGTTGCTGACGCTGCGGTCCTCGATATCGTAGCGCAGCGCGAGCCCGGCCTTGAACCGATCGGACACCGCGTATTCGGCGTTGCCGAACACCGCGTAAACATCGGTCTTGAAGCTGTCATCGGCAAGCGCCTCGGTCGGGTTGCGAGTGTCTGTCGTGAAGCACTCCTCGACCACCCCCAGCCCGCGATCGAGCCCCAGATTGACGCACACGCGTCGATCGATGTTGAGGTAATATCCGCCGAACTGCCAGTTGAACGCCCCGTCTCCATTCGACGCGATCCGGATTTCGGCGCTGATATCCTTCTGATTGCGCCGCTGATATTGGCTGCCATCGCATGTCGACGGGCCGTAAGGCTGCGAAGACCGAAACGGTGCGATGGTCTGGAATGGTTCCTGCACAACCACTGCACCTGTTCCGGCCGCGCTTGCGATGCAGCTAGTTTCGGCCGCGAAAAAGCCGAACGATCCACTCGTGCCGTCTGCAAAGAAATCATTCTTGATCCGGCTATACGATACAAACCCCTTGAGCGTTCCAAAGCCCAGATCGCTCGTCAGTCGTGCCGAAGCCTCGATCGTTTGCTGGTCGTTCCCCGGATCGATGTTGGGATCGAACCGGAACACATGGTCGTTCACATCGATGTTCGAATCGACCAGCCGGTTGACCGAAAACAGCGTGGGGATCTGGAACAGCGCGTTGAACACGATCGCCCCGCCCTTGCGCTTGCCGTACCGGCCTTTGACGTCGAGCTCGGTATCGTCGCCAAGATTGGCAACGAGCCGCGCGTTGACATCATAAGTCTCAAAATCGTCGACCGAAGCCGCGCGTGTCGAATTGCCCGGATAAACCGCGCGATTGGCCGCCGATGGCAAGAACGTGTTGCGGAAAAAACCGTCCGATTTGGCATAATCGCCCGATACCAGCAGCCCGACATTGTCGCCGAGCGGCCCGCTGATCACGCCCGACGCGGTGTAGGTGCTGTTTTCGCCATAACCGATCCGTCCGTTCGCCTCGAGCCGGTCGCCGGGCTTTTTGGTGGTGATCACGATCGCGCCGGCGGCGGCATTGCGCCCGTAAATCGCGCCCTGCGGGCCTTTCAAAACTTCGATCTGCTGCAGCGCGCCCTGATTCTGGTTCAGCGCTGCCACATTGGTCTTGAGGATGCCATCGACCACCAGCGCGACATTGTTTTCGGCGTCGCGCGATCCATTTAACCCGCGAATGTTGATCTGCGTGTCGCCAGCTTCGGCCCCGCCTGTGACGATGTTCACGCCCGAGGTGAGTTTGACAAAATCGGCAGCGGTCTTGATCCCCGTCGCCTCGATCGCATCGGCAGTGAACACCGTGACCGATGCCGGCGCATCCTGAAGCGATTCATTTCGCTGACGGGCGGTCACGATGATCTCGCCAAGATCGCTTTCGGTTGCACCCTCGACGCTTTCCTGTGCGTGGAGCGGCGTCAGCCCTGCGGCCAGCGCGAGGCACGAACTCATGACTTTAAACTTGAAAATGCGCATTGTGGTGACTCCCCGTGATTTGATTATCGCCCTCTCACACCAGCGGGTTGGTCCCGCTCATATAGACATAGACTTCCTGGAATTTCGCCCCGGAGTCGCTTGGGCGCACGCGCCAGAAATTGGTGTTGAACAGCCGCGTGACACTGCCGTCATGGCCGGTCAGCACTGCTTCGAAGCTGGCGGCGATCCGGCCGTGTTTTTCATCGACGGTGCAGGTGAAATCCTTGTGGATGATCGTTTGGTAGCTGCCGAAAAAATCCTCGAACATGCGGGCAATTTCGGCCTTGCCGCTGTGCCGGGTAAAGGCGGTCTGGACGCAGAACAGCGCTTCATCGTGGAAGCACGCCAGCGCGGCATCCAGATTCTTGGCATCGACGCTTGCGAAATAGCGGTTGATCGCAAGATCGATCAGGTCAGCGCGGCTGAGCGTGGGCGCATACTGCATCAGGCGTCTCCTTCCTTCAGCAGATTGTCGCCGCTCATATAGACATAGACGCGGTGGAACCTGTCGTTCTTCAAATAGAAGCGGTTGCAATTTTCATAGCGAAGTTCGTGACCGCCATGCGGAGTGATCAGCACGGTGAATTGCGAACAGATGGCATTGGTTTGGGGATCGGCGGTGTGGACAAAATTGCCGTGCCAGATGTCAGCAAAATCGGCGAACAGCCTGGTGAACATAGCGCGAATGGCGTCTTTGCCGTCATGGACGGTCATCGAGGTAACTTCGGTCAGCACCGCATCATCGGTGAAGCAATCGAGCACGGTGTCCATCGCCTTGTTGTCGACGCCATCGAAATATCGTTTGGTCACGATGTCGACGTAATAGGGATAGGGCAGCGCGCCCTGTCCTGCCCCGCCTTCGCTCCAGCCGTTCATGTGCTCCCCTTCCTGATGCCTTCGTCATTTCCGACCTCAGGCGATGGAAATGCCCTTTTGCTATGCGAAAGCCCGAGCTGCACCAGCAGTTCAGCCTGCTTGTACGCGACAAGCCCGGGGTTGATCACCGGCACCGGCAGTTGCTTGGCAAGCCACGCCGCCGACTGGTGCATCGTGGTCGAGCCCAGAACGATCACATCCGCCCCATCATCCTCGATTGCGCGCATTGCTTCGGCCTTGAGCTTTTCGAAAATGACCTCTTCCTTGCCCGCGAGCAGTTCGGTGACGTCGGGGCGCGTCCTGATCGAGCGCAACGAGGCCACGCGCGGCCAGAACCCATATTCGGTAAGCGTCTTTTCATAGAGCGGGAACCATTCGTCCCACATCGTCAGCACGGTGAAGCTTTTTCCCAGCGACATCGCCATGTGAAACGCGCTTTCGCCCGGCCCCACGACCGGGATCGACAACCGCGATCGCAACGGCCGCAGCCCTGAGTCGCTGACGGTATCGATCACCACTGCCGAATAGCCTTCTGCTTCGGCATCGATCCCCGCCTGAAATACCGTCCAGTCCATCAACAGCATGTCATGATAAGAATCGCCGAGCGCCGCGCCCCAGCCGACAGCTGCAAATTCGGGGACAAACCCCGGCGCAACCACCGACGCGGGTAACTGCAACGCGCGATTGGCGACGCCAGCCGCATCCATCGGGATGGGAACGATCACCTTGATCCGATGCTGCACCATTCTGCGCTCCCGGGCTTGCCGCAAGGCCATGCTATTGTATACATTATGCCAAGGTCAAGAGTGCGGAGCGGATCGATGTCGCGTGCAGGAGACAGGGCCTATTCAGGCATCCGGACGATGATCATCAGTGGCGAATTGCCCCCTGGCGCGCCGCTTCGCGAAGAGCATCTGGCCGAATTGTGCGGCGTTTCGCGGACGCCGATACGCGATGCGTTGCGGCGGCTTGAGGCAGAATTGTTCGTCGTCCGGTCCGAATCGCAGCGCTCGCTGGTCGCCGACTGGAGCCATCAGGATGTCGATGAGATGTTTACGCTGCGCGGCATGCTCGAAAGCCATGCCGCCGCCCGCGCCGCAACGCGGATCGACGCGGCGGCGCTGGACACCCTGCAACAGCTCAACACCGCGATCCTGACCGCGATATCGCAGGACACGCCAGACGTTCCGGCATTCCTCGATCATAACCGCGAATTTCACCGGCTTGTTCTCGATGCTGCCGAATCGCCACGGCTATCGGCCACGCTGGCAACGTTGATCGAACAGCCCGTCGTTCGCCGCACCGCTTTTCATTATGACCGCGAGCAGCTGGCGCGATCGGCGCACGAACATGCTGAGCTGATTGCCGCATTCGAAAAACGCGATGCCGATTGGGCTCGCGCGGTCATGCACGGGCATATCCGCCGTGCATTTCATGCCTTTGCTGAAACAACAAGTCCCGCCAATTCGGATGGTGGCTGCGATCAAGTAAGCGCGCGCAGATAGCCTGCGACTTCGGCGCTTGTCAGCAACGTCGCATATTTGGCGCCGAGATCGAAAAGATTGGCCCGATGGACGCGATCGTCTCGATCTCCGCAGGCATCGGTCACCACGACCGGCACATAGCCATAACACAAGGCATCGAGCGCCGTCGCCCGAACGCAGCCCGACGTCGAAAGTCCGGTAATGATCAGTGTATCGACACTGGCCGCGCGCAGGAGCTGGTCGAGATCGGTGCCGAAGAACGCGCTGGGATAACATTTGGTGATGACGTGGTCGCCGTCGGCCGGCGCCAGTTCATGCGTGAAATCGGCCATCACGTTGCCACGATCGAAATTGCGCAGCGCGGCCACTTTGCGGTAAAACTGATTGGCGGCGAGCAACGGATCGTCACTATCATATTCGACCCGTGTAAAAATCACCGGGATAACCGCAGCCCGCGCGATAAGGTGCAACTGGGCAGCGGCCGCCCGTTCGGCCTCGACGCCTGCACAAAGCGAGGATGCTGGATCGAAATAGGCACGCGCAAAATCGATCAAGATGATGGCGGGTCGGTGCCCTGGTGGGACAGCACTGCCGAAACCTGCCTGCGCATAATCGAGATCGAGATCTTCGGCGCTCCGCGTCATCGCGCCCCTATACAGGCGATCACGCCATTTGTATACAGTTTGCCATGGCCACTTCCCTGCTTCCGGTCGAGATCGTCGAAGTCGCTTCGCGCGACGGGCTCCAGAACGAATCGGTAATGTTATCGACGCAGACGAAGGTCGAACTTGTCGCGCGGCTGGCTGAAATCGGCGCGCGGCGGATCGAGGTCGGCAGCTTCGTCAACGCCACACGCGTCCCGCAAATGGCCGATACCGAAGCCGTCATTGCGGCACTCCCCCCCCGCGCGGAACGCCATTACGCAGCAACTGGATTGTGCCTCAATATCCGAGGCGTTGAGCGTGCGATTGCCGGGCGCGCCGATGGCCAATCTGGGGTCGACGAAGCAGGGTGCGTCCTCGTTGCTACCGATACATTCGGTGTTCGCAACCAGGGGCAAAGCGTGGCCGAAGGTCTTGCTGCGAACGCCGCGATGATCGCGCTCGCGAAGGCCGCGGGACTGCGCGCACAGGTGACGATTGCAGCCGCATTCGGGTGCCCGTTCGAAGGGCGCGTCGATCCCGATCATGTCATCCATCTGGCGCTGCGCATGGTCGATGCGGGCGCCGAGGAAATTGCGCTTGCCGATACGATTGGCGTCGCTGTTCCTGCGCAAGTGAGCGATTTGTGCGGGCGGTTGATCGAGCGGCTCCCGGTAGGGTTGGCTGTGCGCGTGCACCTCCATGATACAAGGGGACTGGCACCAGCCAATGCTTGGGCCGCTTACACAGCGGGCGTTCGTATCTTCGACGCCGCGCTCGGCGGGCTTGGCGGCTGCCCCTTTGCCCCTGCCGCCACCGGCAATGTCGCGACCGAAGACCTCGCCTATCTGTTCGACCATAGCGGCGTGCCGCACAACATCGATCTGGGGGCAGCACTCGATGCCAATCGCTGGCTTGCCGAAATCATGGGCCGCCCCCTTCCCAGCCGCGTCGGGAAGGCAGGCGATTTCGAAACGACACCGCAACGAGAAGTGGAAACTGCATGAGTTATCGCCTGGGCGTCGATGTGGGGGGCACCTTCACCGACCTGTTGCTGTTCGATACCGAAACCGGCGCATTCTGGCGGCACAAGACGCCGTCGACCCCGCATGACAGTTCCGAAGGGATATTGGCAGGCGTCAACGCCATCACGGCCAATGCAGGTATTGCGGCAGACAAGATCGCTTATTTCCTCCACGGCACGACCGTTGCGACCAATGCGGTGCTCGAAGGTAAGGGCGCACGTGTAGGGCTTGTCACCACCCAGGGGTATCGCGACATCATGCAGATCGCGCGATCTTATGTCCCTGGCGGGCTTGCCGCATGGATCATCTGGCCCAAGCCGCAGCCGCTGGCGGCGCTCGAGGACACGATCGAGATCGACGGCCGGATGGACGCGCAGGGCCGCGAAGTCCGCCCGATCGACGATGACAATATCCGGCGCGCGCTGACCCATCTCAAGGATCGCGGCGTTGAGGCGATCACGGTCAGCCTGATCAATTCTTACGTGAACGGCGCGCACGAAACCCGCGTCGGCGAACTGGCGCGCGATATCATGCAGGATGTGCCCGTTTCGCTCAGTCACGATGTCCTGCCAGAAATGCAGGAATATGAACGGACGCTGACGACAGTCGCGAACGCGGCGGTGCGCCCCGTGGTCGGCAAATATGTCGCCAATTTGCGCGAACGGCTCGCGGTCGCCGGGATGGCGGGCAAGCTGTCATTGCTGCGGTCCGACGGCGGGCTGATGTCGGCGGAAAAGGCCGAAACGCAGCCGGTCAACATCCTGATGTCGGGCCCGGCAGGTGGCGTGACGGGCGCGTTGTGGGTGGCGAAGAATGCGGGGTTCCGGAACATCCTGACGCTCGATGTCGGGGGAACCTCGACCGATGTTGCGCTGATCGAGAACCTTGAGCCGCGCCGCGTGCGGACGACCGAAGTTGGCCATTTGTCGGTGCGCGCCTCATCGCTCGATGTGAAGACCGTGGGTGCAGGCGGCGGGTCGATTGCTTATGTGCCCGAATTGACCAGGGCGTTGCGCGTAGGCCCGCAATCGGCAGGCGCGGTGCCGGGGCCGGTCGCTTATGGCAAGGGCGGGGGGCTGCCCACGGTAACAGATGCCAATGTCGTGCTCGGCTACCTCCCTGAAAACCTCTTGGGCGGCAGCTTCAAGCTCGATCGCGAAGGGGCCAAGCGCGCGGTGCAGACGATTGCCGATGCGCTTGGCATCGACCTGATGGCGGCGGCGCGCGGGATTATCGACATCGTCAACGAAAATATGTTCGGCGCGCTCCGCATGATCTCGGTGCAGCAGGGATATGATCCGCGCCACTTCGCGCTGATGGGATTTGGTGGCGCAGGCCCGCTCCATGTCAATGCCGTCGCGCGGCTGATGGGCAGCTGGCCTGCCATATCGCCCGTCTCCCCCGGTGTCCTGTGTGCGCTGGGCGATGCGACCACGCGGATGCGCACTGAGACAGCGCGAAGCTTTTCGCGATTGGCGACGCAGACCCAGGCCGACGAGTTGATCGCGATTTTCGAAGAAATGGCGGCACAGACCCGCGCCGAGCTGCGCAACGACGGGGTTGTCGAAGCCGATATCGTCTCCGAATTCGAAGTCGATGTCCGCTATGCAGGACAGGCGTTCGAAGTGCCGCTGACGATCGATGCCGATACGCTCCGCCGCGATGGCATCACAGGAATTTTGTCGCGTTTCGATGAAGAGCATCTGCGGCTCTTCACCTTCAACATGGACACACCGCACGAAATCGTGAACCTGCGCGCAGTAGCCCTCGGCCCCGCGCTCGATCTGCCCGCGACCGCACTGCCCAAGGGCGATGGCAACCCGGCGCTTGCAATGATGCGCGATCATACGCTCTGGATGGATGGGCGCGAACAGGCTGCAGCGATCTACGACCGGTCGAAGCTGCGCCAGGGCGATGTCATCCCCGGCCCGGCAATCGTCATCGAGATGGATTCGACGACGCTGATCGAAACCGGCTGCACAGCGATGGTCGATGCCGTCGGCAACATCCTGATCAACCCGGCTTGAGGAGCAGACGAATGCCCGCAACCATTATTGAAACCAACCCCACCCCCTTCGCAAAGATCACGATCGATCCGGTTACGCTCGACATCATCGAAAATGCACTGCGCAATGCGCGGATCGAAATGGATGCGACGCTCGTCCGCACTGCCATGTCCCCCGGCATCCGCGAACAGGGCGATGCGTTTCCACTGATTGCCGATCACAAGGGGCGGATGATCGTCGGGCAGTTTGGCAGCTTCATCGGTGGCTTCCTCGATAATTTCGATGGCACGCTTGAAGATGGAGACATGATCTTCCTCTCCGATCCCTATTCATGCGCGGGCGCGGTCAGCCATTCGAACGACTGGCTGGTGCTGCTGCCGGTGTTCAAGGACGGGCGACTGATCGCCTATACGTCGATGTTCGGGCACCAATCCGACATTGGCGGCAAGGTCGTCGGCTCGATGCCGATCGATGCGCGGTCGATTTTCGAAGAGGGCGTCCGCATCCCGCCGGTCAAGATCTGGCGCAAGGGCGAATATAACTCCGATCTAATGAAACTAGTCATGCACCAGACGCGCAAGCCCGATTGGTGCCAGGCCGATCTCAACGCGCTGATCGCGTCATGCCGCGTCGCCGCGCGCCGCGTGATCGAAATGGCCGACCGCTTCGGAGACGATGTCTATGTCTCGGCCACGCAGGAATTACTCGCGCGCAATCACCGCGCGATGAAGCAGCTGATCGGCATGGCCATCGGGGAAGCGCCAGTCAGTTTCGAGGATTATATCTGCGACGACGGTCTTGGCTTTGGCCCATACAAAATCAAATGCACGATGTGGCGCGCCGGCGAGAAGGTGATCCTCGATTTCACCGGCACCGACCCACAGAGCCAGGCCTCGATCAATTTCTACCTGAACGAAAACATGTTCAAGATGTTCTTCGGCATCTACATGATCATGGTCTTCGATCCCCAGATCCTGTTCAACGACGGGTTTTACGATCTGATCGACGTCCGCATTCCCGAAGGATCGTTGCTCAAGCCGCGCTTCCCCGCGGCACTTTCCGGGCGCACGCATGCACTCGGCCGCATCTTCGATATTCTCGGCGGGCTGCTCGGGCAGAAAACGCCCGAGTTCCTGAATGCAGCAGGGTTCAGCTCCTCGCCGCACCTCTTTTATTCGGGCAATGACAATCGTCCGGGCATGGGGGGCGAATGGTTCCAGCTGTTCCAGATCGGCTTTGGCGGCATTCCGGGGCGGCCGCTTGGCGACGGGCCCGATGGCCATTCGCTCTGGCCGGGATTTACAAATGTGCCCAACGAATTTCTCGAACGCTATTTCCCGCTGATCATCGAACGCTATTCGACCGAACCCGACAGCGGCGGAGCAGGGCTGCATCGCGGCGGCAATGGCATCCATATGACCTACCGGTTCCTTTCGCCCGGCACGGTCTCGATCCATGACGATCGCTGGTTCGTGCCGCCATGGGGCGTCAATGGCGGTGCGCCGGGCAAGCGCGCGCGCAAGATCCTCGAAAAGGCCGATGGCACCCAGACCATCGTTGGCAACAAGCAGGAAAATATCGCGGTCGAGACAGGCGATCTGCTCCACTTCATCACCTGGGGCGGAGGCGGATGGGGCGATGCGCTCGCTCGCGACCCGGCGCTGGTCGGCAAGGAAATCGTGCAAGGGCTGGTCACGCCGGTGGGAGCCAGGGATTATGGCGTCATCGCTAACGACCGCGGCGAGATCGACGAGGCCGGAACATCTGCTCTGCGAAGCCGGATGCAGGCCGAACGCGGTCCGCTCCCGCTCTTCAACTCAGGCCCCCGGATCGAAGTGCTGCGTGAGGCGTGCGAGGCTGAAACCGGGTTGAAAGCGCCCGTCCAGCCCGTCTGGCATTTTGCCGAAGCTGCCGAATGACCGGCGCCCTCGACGGCATCCGGGTGATCGAACTCGGCCAGCTGATCGCGGGCCCGTTCTGCGGCCAGCTGATGGGCGATATGGGTGCCGAAGTCATCAAGGTCGAGCCGCCTGCTGTCAACGGGAAGGGCGGCGGCGATCCGATGCGCAAATGGGGTCGCGGCGAAGACAAGCTCTGGTGGGAAGTCGTCAGCCGCAACAAAAAGGCGGTGTCGGCAAACCTGCGTATAGCCGAGGGCCAGGAACTCGTTCGCAAGCTCGCTGCGACCGCCGATATCCTGATCGAAAACTTCAAGCCCGGCACGCTCGAAAAATGGGGCCTCGGCCCCGATGCGCTCCACGCCATCAACCCGCGACTGATCATCGTCCGCGTCTCGGGCTATGGCCAGACCGGGCCTTACTCCGAACGCGCAGGCTTTGGCGGAATTGGCGAGGCGATGGGCGGATGGCGCTATATCGTGGGCGATCCCGATCGCGCGCCGAGCCGGATGGGCATTTCGATCGGCGATACGCTCGCGGCAACCTATGGCTGCATGGGCGCGCTTGCCGCCTTGCACGCGCGCGAACGCACCGGGCGCGGCCAGGTTGTTGATAGCGCGCTGTATGAAGCGGTGCTTCAGGTTATGGAAAGCGTCGTTCCGGAATATCACTGGTCGGGATATATCCGCGAACGGTCAGGGTCGGTGCTGCCCGGAATCGCGCCATCGAATGTCTATACTTGCAGCGATGGCGAATATCTGATCGGGGCCAATCAGGACGCGGTGTGGACACGGCTCGCCACCGCGATGGGGCGGCCCGAACTGGCGACCGATCCACGCTACATCGATCATGTCGCGCGCGGGCGACACCAGATCGAGCTCGATGCGATCATCAATCGCTGGACCGCCACGTTAACCATCGCGGAACTCGAAGCCCTCATGATCGACCATTCGATCCCGGCCGGCAACATGTATCGCGCGCCCGAAATGCTCGCCGACCCGCATTTTGCCGCGAGAGACGCGATCATCGATGTCGAAACCGAACGCTGGGGCACGCTCAAGATGCAGAATGCGTTTCCGAAGTTTTCGGATACCGAAAGCAGCGTCAGATCGCCCGCCCCATCGCAAATCGGGCAACACAATGCCGAAATTTACGGCAATCTGCTGGGGTTATCCAAGGCGCAGCTTGACGAACTTCGCGATACCGGGGCGATTTAGAACGTCGTCCAAATGTGAAATCCATCGTCATTGCGGGCCCTTCGGCTGTGCCGAAGCGCGGCAATCCAGACTATGTGTCGCTGACCCTGGATTGCCGCGTCGCTTCGGAACAGCCGAAGTTTATCCTGAGCGCCTGCAAGGCAGTCGAAGGGCTCCTCGCAATGACGAAGCAGCCGAACGTCGGATGTAGTCAGGAAAGTTCCTCTTGACATTTCGTACGCGTTCTGTTCCAATTGGGGATGGCCGCCAGACACTCCGTTGACGATCGTTATCCTGTTCCTGAATTCACGCCCGTTCGCCTGTCGCGAACACGCCATGATGGCTGGTCGCCCGAATGCCAACGGCGATTCATCGCAGCGCTTGCAGCGATGGGTTCGGTTGCAAAGGCGGCGCAGGCTGTCGGAAAAGGCAAAACGTCAGCCTATGCGCTGCGGACTGTGCCCGGCGCCGAAGGCTTTGCCGCCGCGTGGGACACGGCAGTCGCCTGGGGACAGGATAGGGTTTACGATGTCGCGATGTCAGCGGCATTTGACGGCGTCACGACGATCCGGATCGCGCGCGGCGGGGCGGTTACGGTCGGTTCGGGCCCCGATATGAAAATGATCAACGCAGCGTTTCGGGAGTCCCCTCACACCACGCCGCAAACCGGACAAAGTGAACGATCATGATCTCGAAATGGGTTCATGTTGTCCGGTTTGAAGGCCGATATGGGCAAAATGCCCACCCCTTCCCTTTTGGGTCCACTCACGCTAAGTGGCCCGCCTCACTCAGACCACAGGATATTCATGGCCAAGGAAGAACTTCTCGAAATGCGCGGCACCGTCGTCGAACTGCTGCCCAATGCGATGTTTCGCGTCAAACTCGAGAATGATCACGAAATCCTGGGCCATACAGCCGGCAAGATGCGCAAGAACCGCATTCGCGTGCTGACCGGCGATGATGTGCTTGTCGAATTGACGCCCTATGATCTGACCAAGGGCCGGATCACCTATCGTTTCAAGTGATGCGCATCCGCGCTGGTCGTTTCAAGTGATGCGCATCCGCGCTGGTCATTTCAAGTGATGCGCATCCGCGCTGGTCGCTTCAACTGATGCGGCTCCGCGCTGGCAGCTTCACGTGATCCTGGCATCGGCAAGCCCGCGCCGGCTTGAACTGCTTGCCCGTCTGGGTGTGGTGCCAAAGGCGGTCGACGCTGCCGATATCGACGAAACGCCGCGCAAAACTGAACTTCCGCTCCCGCATGTCCGCCGCCTCGCTGCCGAAAAGGCCGCTGCCGTCGCCGCGCGTCACCCTGGCGCTGTGGTTCTCGCAGCCGATACGCTCGTCGCGTGCGGTCGCCGCATCCTGCCCAAGGCCGAAACGCAGGACGAGGCACGCGAATGCCTCGCCTTGCTCTCGGGCCGCCGTCACCGCGTTCATACCGCCGTGACGGTCATCGATTCCATCGGCGAGCCGCGGCACCGCGTTTCAACCAGCATCGTCGCGTTCAAGCGGCTGAGCGCGCCCGAAATTGCCGCTTATCTTGCCAGCGGCGAGTGGGAGGGAAAGGCGGGCGGCTATGCCATTCAAGGACGCGCCGAAGCCTTTGTCCGCTCGCTATCGGGCTCGCACAGCGGCATCATGGGGTTGCCCTTGTTCGAAACCCGTGCACTCCTGATCGCGTCAGGGGTGGCGCTTGGCTGAGTGGCTTTATGAAGACGGGATCGGCGAAGCCCGCGCGGCGTTGATCGCCGATGGCCAAATCATCGAGGCGCGGATCGAACGCGACGATGCCGGACCGCTCGTTGGCACTATCGCCGAGGCTCGGATCGCCGAAATCGTCGTGCCACGGCTGAGCGCGAGGATCACTCTCGATGGCGGCGGCGAGGCGATTTTGGAGGGCATACCGCCACGCCTCGACGAAAGCCGCAAACTCCTCGTTCAGATCGTGCGCGAACCGATACCCGAGGCGGGTCGTCCCAAACTGGCCAAGGCGCTGCTGGCACCTCCGGGCTCTGATCCTGTCGCCGGGCCGCAACTGCGTGCCCGGATTGATGCGACAGGGCTTAAGGTTCGCGCGTTGCTGTCGCATCAGCCTGATGAACTGGAAGCTGCAGGCTGGTCCGAAGTGCTCGATGAAGCCGAACGTGGAGAGATCGCCTTCGATGGCGGCGCGCTACGCATGTCGTTGACGCCGGCAATGACCCTGTTCGATGTCGATGGCAGCACTGCGCCCGGCCCGCTTGCCATCGCCGCAGCGCATGCCGTGTGTGCGGCGATCTTTCGCCATTCGATCGGCGGATCGATCGGGATCGATTTTCCGACGCTTCCTGACAGGGCATCGCGTCGCGCGGTCGATGCCGCGATCGACGCAGCGCTCCTGCAGCCGTTCGAACGCACCGCAATCAACGGCTTCGGCTTCCTCCAGATCGTCCGGCGTCGCCTTCGGCCTTCGCTTCCCGAACTGTTGCGCAGCGATCCGGTCGGCGCGGCATTGCGTGCTGGCCTGCGCCGTATCGAGCGCAACCCGCCGCCCCTGGGCCAGTCACTCGATCTTGCGCCCGCGCTCGCCAGACGTCTTGCAGGAACGCCCGACTGGCTCGCATCGTTGAACCGCCGGACCAATCGCAACTGGAGCTTGTAACCATGAGGAGCATCTGAATATGGCGAGCCTTGCCAAATGTCCTTTGTGCGGCAAGCCTGCGTCCAACGACGCACGCCCCTTTTGTTCGCGCGGCTGCAAGGACCGTGACCTTATCAACTGGCTCGATGGGCGATACGCCGTGGCGGGGAGTGAAGACGATCATTCCGGGCTGGACAGCGAAGCCGATCCCCGCTTATAGGCGCGCCTCCAAACGCGGCGCCGCCGCAGATGCCCGGGTAGCTCAGTTGGTAGAGCATGCGACTGAAAATCGCAGTGTCGGCGGTTCGACCCCGTCCCCGGGCACCAC
>JANPIQ010000444.1:0-7271 GCA_031425075.1 Sphingomonadales bacterium | reverse complement strand
CCGGCGTCGTCACAATGCGGACGGGTGCGTTCATGTGCGAGATTGTATCACACGCGCCCGCGCTTGCAACCATGGGCGGACTTGCAGGAACGCCAGATACAGCCGCTCCAGCATCCCCAGCACCACGCCGTTCTGCGCCACCAAGCCCAATGGCCGCAGCAGCGGGATGGCGCGCCACATCGCGGCGAAGGCGGCGGCTCCATCGAGGATCGGGCCGCCTGCCTCCTGTGCGTGGAAACGGGCGAGGAGGAGCTGGCGGTCGATGGGGCAGGGCGCACCCTCGGGCGCGACGTCGATGAACGCGATCTTCTCCGCGCGGTCGAGGCGGCGCATCAGCGCGATCTCGCGGATACATAGCGGGCAAGCGCCGTCATACCAGACGGTGAGGGCAGCGGTGGTTTTGGTGGTCGATGCTATGGCCGTTGTCATGCCGCCCTATGTGGGGCCCGGGGGCTGCAAAGACAACGATGGCCGAAGCGAATGGGTGTGAGCAGGCCACCGGGCAACTGATTGACACTTTATAGGGAATAGCCTATTGCGTCGCCCATGATCCTTTCGGCAAGATTAGCTGCGAATATAGGCGTCATCTTCTCAACGACTAAAAACAACCGTTCAACGCACAAACCCCCCCGGTTAGTCGTCGATCTGTCTCCGCGCCCGCCGACGAATCTAACCCCGCGTGCCCAGCAGATCGCGTGCCACCACCCAGTTGTGGATTTCGGTAGGGCCGTCATAAATTCGCATCGTCCGGATTTTGGCCGCCATCATCTGAAGCGGCATTTCTTTGGTCATCCCCATCGCGCCATGCGCCTGCATCACGCGGTCGATGACCTCCCATGCCATTTCGGTGGCGTAGGACTTGATCATCGAGATTTCACTGCGCGCGTCGCGGCCTTGATCGAGCAGCCATGCGCAGTGATACGTCATCAGTCGCGCGGCGTGGATGCGCGTGGCGGCATCGGCGACCCAGTTCTGGATCGTCTGGCGTTCGGAAAGCGGCTTCCCGAAGGTCGTCCGCTGCGGCGCATAATCGATCAGCATATCGAGAGCGCGTTGCGCCGCGCCCACCGACCATGCCGCCATTTCGAGCCGCCGCGTGCCCAGTCGCAATTGCATCGGCGCAAAGCCATTGCCCTCTGTGCCGAGCAGTTTCCACGCTTCGACGCGGCAATCGTCGAAAGCCACTTCGTAGGTTTCCTGCCCGCCGATCATCGGAATCCTGCGCAACACGCTGAACCCCGGAGCGTCGCGATCGACGAGGAACGCCGTCATCGCCTTACGGCCGTTCGCTGCCTCACCGGTTACCGCCATAACGATAGTGAAATCGGCTTTGTCAGCTTTTGTGATCCAGATCTTGCGCCCGTTGAGAATCCAGTCCTCGTCACCTCCCCCCCTCCCCGAACCGGGGTCGCGGACCGCCTTGGTGCGCATCCCCGCCGGATCTGCCCCTGCACCAGGTTCCGAAATGCCGATGGCCGAGATCGTTTCACCGCGGACATAGGGGGCAAGATACGCCTCGCGTTGGCGCTCGGTCACCGTCGCCGCCATCATCCGGAGATTGGGGCTGTCGGGTGGCAGGGTGTAGATCGTGACCGTGCGGCCAAGTTCCTCGTTCACCCCCACCATCGCAATGTGCGGCAGATCCATTCCGCCGGTATCTTCGGGCGCATCAAGGCCGATCAGACCCATGTCCTTGGCGACTGCATCGATTGCCCGGGTGTGCGCAGCATCGAGATAAGGCGGTTGACCACTGGCATCCCGCGCCAGCGTTTCGCTTTCGTGCGGCATCAGTTGCTCGTCGACAAACCGGCGGACGAGGTCTTTCAACATGCGGTATTCTTCGGGGAGTTCGAAATCCATCGCTGGGGCCTCAGGCTAAATCAACCTTAGCCCTGTCACGAGTTTGCCGCTTCCCGCAATGCCCATTTTTGGCCAGCAGTCAGTTACCGCGCCGCAACCGCCGGGCGTAGCGGCACATAATCGGCCATGCTCGGGGCATCGACGACCTTGTACGGCACCTTGTTGCGCGTCAGGAACAGCCGCTCCATTTCGGGCCGAGTGAACGGCCGCGAACCAAGACGCCCGAATACCGCCATCTGCCCGCCGGTTTCATCGACGGCGCGGTCACGATCAAGGCCCTTCGACAATGACAAGGTGGGCGATGGCGTTCGCGCCCAGGCGATCATTTCGGGCTTTGGCGCAGGCGAGAAGCCGTAGAAGTTTTTCTGACTGTCAGGGCTGGTCAGCTGGAGCACCTTGATGCCGTTGCGGCCATCGGCGACATAGGCCATCAGCGAGGCGTTGGTCGTCGCGACAACCACGTCTTCTGCATCGTTCAGTTGTCCGCCAACAGTTTCCTTCATGTAGATTTGCGGCGCGCCCGGTTTTGTGATGTTGACGATCACAAGGCCGTCCTGCTTCGCTGCGATATAGGCGTAGGTTCGCGCGAGATAGATTTTGCGCGCATTGGCGAGCGGTATCGTGCCCGATGGCACCGCGACCGGATTGCGCAGATCTGTGATGTCAAACAGCTTCACCCCTTCAGCATCGGTCACCCAAATATAGCGGAACTGGACTGCCGACGCGCGCGCATCGGTGAGCGGGATCGACGCAACGAGCTTAGGCTGCAACGGGTTGTCGAGATCAATCACCGAAAGCCCTGCCGCTGTCGTCACATAGGCGATGTGGCCCGCCAGCGTCACATGCCGCGCCCCAGCGAGCGCGTTGCCGGGGTTCCACGTTACCGCACGTTTGAAGAAATTATTGCGGAACTCTCCATCGGCCAAGGTGTCGATATCGACGAGGATCAGCCCTTCGACGCTGTCGGTGATCACCGCGTAACGATAGATCGGGTGGAACTTCTGTTCCTCATTGGCCTCTAAGAGGCTGATTTCCTTGCCGTCTGGTCCGGTCGATTTGGTTGCCGCCATATCGTCGTTGCGTTTCACGCTGATTGGCTGCGTCGTGGCAATCGCGACGCAAGTGGCGTTGCTGGTATTGACGCGTGTGTCGTGGCCCAGCTTTGAAACCGGCCCCGAGATGATCCGTTCGGAGAAGCCCTTATTGCCAATTGACGCAATATCGTAGGCTTGGAAGCCGCCCTTGCCTTGCGCGACAAACATGTATTCGCCACGCGCCTGCAGGCAGTTCACCGCGTCGGGGGTATTTTGGACGACATTGGCAAATTGTTCGAGTGCCTGTGTTTCTCCTGAAAAATCCTTGTCGAACGCCTTGCCGCGCGTCCATTCCTTGAGTTCGCGGCCATGATCCTGATGCGCCTTGTACCAGTCAGGATAGGCATAGCGGTGAAGATACGATCCGATGACTGCCTGCGGCTCTTCCCACTCGGTCACGCGCGTGGCCTGAAAACCGCCGTCCATTCCCGACCACGCGTGTAGACCGAGGAAATTGACGAAATTGGTGCCGAGCAACAGCGTTTGCGACATGATCGCGTTATTGTCTTCGGCGGCGCTCAGATGGCAGTCCGAACAGGTTTTGGTTTCCTGCGTGCGAACGGTGTGCGGGAAGTGCGGCGCAAAGGCTTGGCTCGAAAAGCCGGGCGCGGAAATCGGTGGCTGCTGCACATAAATGCGTTCGCGGTTTACGTTGGTTGAGGACAGAATCAGCGCCGATGTCGATCGCACGGGCGCGATGATGTTGCCCTTGGTCGTTTGATGCTTGCCGAGCTGGAACATTTCATCGCGTGCGACCTGCGGGTTATAGGTCGCAAAGTTGCGCGATTCCTCGCCACTATATTTATGGCCCTGCGTTTTCCAGTTGGCCTCGATCGGCAAATGGCAGCCACCGCACGACGTTGACCATGAGAGATGACAGGTGAAGCATGCTACCTTCTCATCGTCATGCGCACGATTGACCTTTTCGATGCCGGGGCCCCAGCCATAGCTATCACCCTTGCCATCCACAGAGCCCATCAGCTTGGCGCGCGCGGCCTTTTGGTTGAATCCTGCATTATTCTTGTCGACCGAATCCTTAACGAGGCTCATCCGCCATTCGATCTTGGGGTCGACAATCGACCGCTGGATCAGCACGCGGTTGCCATCATTTTCATAAAACCATTCGAAGCGCCGCTGCCCATCGGGGTTGCGCAGCAACGCCAGGTTCATTCCTTGCGGCCGTGCAGCGGGCCCCGACGTCAAGAGCGTCGGATAGGCATCGGCAGTGCCGTGACAATCCTTGCAGCCAATTTCAACAGCATTGGCGACTTCGCCATAGATCAGGCCGTTGCCGTGGCTATCCTGCGCGAAATGGCAATCTGCGCATTGCAGGCCCTTTTCAGCGTGGATGTCCATCATGTGGACGCTTTTGCCGGGGTTGAAACCAGCCGGGGAAAATTTTGCCTCGCGACCATTTTCAGCGTTAGACATGCACAATTCGTGCTTTTCGGGTTCCTTGGGCAGATAAGATTTGCAATCCTTACGCCATTTTTGCGGATCGTTGGGATCGACAATATTGGCCGTTTCGGTTCCGTACGACGCCATATTACCTTCGGCATCGAGCAAGTTACCCTCACGATCACGCTTCAGGATTGCGCGGAAATTCCAACCATGCCCGTGATAATCGGCAAACTGCGTATCCTTGAGTTCCGAATTGAGATCGTAGACGTTGCGCAGGAAATCGAGGTCGGACCACAGACCACGAGCCGCCGCGGCCTCGGGGTTGCGTTCGTTGGTCTCGCGCACCTGCGCCGCCGTTGGGTAATGCTGCTGCTTGTAGAACTTCTGATACTGCGCATCGGACATGCCTTCGGGCCTTGGTGCTTTGTTTTCGGGCCCGGGCCACATGAAAGGCGCATCCGATTCATAATCCCACATTGTGTAACCAAGGTACGAATTGAGGAAGATATTGGGCTGGTGCATGTGGCAGTTCATGCACTGCGCGGTCGGAATCGCACGGGTGAATTCATGTTTCACCGGGTGGCCCTTTTCCTTTACCACCAGCGTGTCATTCTTGGCCGAACCATGGCCTGCACTGTCATGACCGGCTTGTGCCGCTTCATCGCCTGACATGAACGGCGCACCATGGCCAGCCCCGGAGGCGTGGCCATCGCCATGCGTTTTTTTGGCCTTTTTCTCGCGGGCTTTTTTGTAGCCCTCGTCCCAATAATGGTCCTTATGTTCGCGTTCACCTTCGTTAAGGCGCGCAATCGTAGGATCGACCGTCGCCGATTGACCGTCGCGGCCATATTGCGCCCAAGTTAGGCTGTGACGCGGTTCGCGATCATTGGCATAGACGACGTGGCAACCAGCACAGCCCGAATTGCGGTAATCGCCCGGCTGATCGTTGGTGCCCTGAAACCACATGAACGGATCGTTGAGACGCGTTTTGTGAATGTTGAGGACTGGGATCGCGACGCGAATGCCGGTGCCCGGCCCACGATTCGATTGTTTGAGATCGGGACGGCCCGGCTCTTCCAGACGCTGGATGATTCCTGTCGGGTTGGGCAGCCCGACTTCGGCAAACTGCGTGTTGATGTTGCGCCCGCCGCGTTCGAACACTCGGAACACATCGCCTGGCTTGATCGTGTGCCAATTGGGCAGCGGATACATGATCGGGATTGCGCCGCGACGCAACTCGGCTTCGGACAATACGGGCGTGATTGAGCAGGGTGCCCGCGGCTTGCCGGGTTCGGGTTCGACGCGTGTTTCGGACGGGGAGATAACGCACGCAGGCTGTCCGTCGCGGGTGTATGCCTCGCCGACGACATAATTCTTGAACGGCACGATACCGTTATTGTAACCTGCTCCGCCCCACAGCATCGCGCCTGTTGCCATGATCGAACGTTCGGCGGCTTCGATCACCTGCATATGGCAGGCACCGCACGCTTCGCGCGCAACGCGATAGTCCGATGGGTTCATGAACTTGATAAATTCAGGCGATTCCTTGTTGAGCGCGGTATAGCTGCGCTTTGGATTGGCCGATGAGCCGAAATCCCACGCGCCTTCGTATCGCGGCAGCACGTGCGCCTTGTCGCGGATCGCGACATATTCAGCGTCCTTGGGCCCCAGTGCCGTGTTGGTCAGCGCGACTTTCGCATTGCCGCCATGACAATCGGCGCAGCCCAGCTTGACCGCTGCCGATTTGTGCATCGTCTTATTATCTGAATCGGTGTGACACGTCTTGCATCCCGCCGAGCTGGCATCGGCATCGGCATCGGTCAGATCGTCGCGCGCAGGTGGCGTGCGGACGCTGCTATAATCGCGATATTTCGCCTTTTCGCCTGCCGCTGCGTCGATCCGGGTGGCAAACGCCAGAATAAGTGTTGCAACCACCAGGAGCGCCAGCAATGCGCGAACCAGTGGGGGCAGGGCGAACGTCCGCAGCATGATCAAAAGCTCACTATCGCATTGAGGAGAACCGAATAAAATCGGTCGGCGCGGTTGGCGCTGTCAAACAGATCCTTCAAACCCTTGCCGGAATCGAGCACGGCACCTGAAAGACGGAATACAACATTTTGGATGGCTTTGGGTCTGTAGATTGCAGCTGCCGACAAATCCCAACCGATGGCCTTGGGGATCGATCCCTCGACCCGCAGCGCCTGCAACGTCGCAGTGTTGGCAAACCACATGTGATTGGCGTTAACCGACAGCCGGAACCGGGTCGTTACATCAAAATCAGCACCCGCCCCCAGAAGCACGGTGCCGGGATTGTTAAAATTCGACTGGCCTTCTTCTTTCGACGAACGCAGTGAATTGAGAATCCCGTTGCGCCCGCTGATCGCGATCACGCGTCCGCCGCCTGCAAAAGGCACAGTCTGGCGGATATAATAGCTGGTATCGGCACCTGCGAAGATCGGATTTTCGAAAATTGCATCAAACCCGGCTTCGGTATTGTTGAACGGTTTTTTATCGCCGCTGGCATATAATGCGGCGAGCCGGACGCGCACCCAGTCGAAATCCATGCTCGGTTCGGCGGCCAGGAAATAGCTGCGGATCTTGGCCTTGCGTCCTGTAAAAAAGCTGTTCCGATCTTCGCCCAACGCAGCATAGGCCTGCGCCGTCACATTGACCCGCCCGATGCGGCCATCGACTGTGTAGCCCAGATAGGCGACGTCGTAATTGCGCCCGCGATTGGTGCCAAGGAGGGCAGGGCGCACCGGGAAGCCATTATCGTCGAGATGGATTCCGTCTTTTTCGCGGTTGATGTTGACCGTTGCCGAAATCTGGCTGGTCAGCCCGACCACCGGAAAATCCTGTCGATACAGATTGGCGAAGAAGACGTAATCGTCCCGCGGGCTTTGCACGACTGAATTG
>JANPIQ010000443.1:0-1561 GCA_031425075.1 Sphingomonadales bacterium | reverse complement strand
TCATCGGCAGTTCGAACTACACGATGGAGCAGCTGGTCGAGGTCGCGCGGAGCCTGCGCGAGGACCATGATTTTCGCGGCTATATTCACCTGAAGACAATCCCCGACGCCGATCCCGAACTGATCGAAGCGGCAGGCCGCCACGCCGATCGCGTGTCGATCAACATCGAACTGCCGACCAAGGCAGGGCTCACGCGGCTTGCACCCGAAAAATCGGTCGAAGGCATCGAAGCGGCTATGGGGGGCATGAAAACCTCGATCCTCGATGCAAAGGATGCAAAGAAGCATTATCGTCACGCGCCCAAATTCGCGCCCGCAGGCCAATCGACGCAGATGATTGTCGGTGCCGACGCCGCAACCGACAGCGATATCGTTGCGCGCGCCGACAGCCTTTACAGCCGCTTTGCGATGCGCCGCGTCTATTATTCGGCGTTTTCGCCGATCCCCGATGCCAGCGCGGTGCTGCCGCTCAAACGCCCGCCGCTGATGCGCGAACACCGGCTGTATCAGTCCGACTGGCTGATGCGTTTTTACGGCTTCGCACCGGGCGAAGTGCAGGATGCGACCGAAGGCGGGATGCTGCCACTCGATATCGATCCCAAGCTTGCCTGGGCGTTGAAGCATCGTGACTGGTTTCCCGTCGACGTCAACCGTTGCACCAAGGAGCAGTTGCTGCGCGTTCCGGGGCTCGGCACCAAGGCGGTGAGCGCGATCCTGATGTCGCGCCGGACGCGACGGCTGCGGCTCGACGATGTGGCCCGGCTCACGGTTTCGGTGGCCAAGATCCGGCCGTTCATCGTCGCTGCCGACTGGCGGCCAGTCGCGTTGGCCGACGCGGCAAACATCCGCCCGCTGGTCGCACCCAAACGCGAACAGCTGGAACTCTTCGCCGCCTGACCCGGTTTGGCCAGAATGCCTGTCTCTGCCCGGTTCAGCGTCATCCTTGACGCGCCTGACGATTTCGAGGGCTGGCGCGACGCGGCACGGCGGCTTGCAAGCCACGATGTTCAGCCCGATGCAATCGTGTGGAGTGTCGGGTCGCTCGACGATCTGTTCGCCTCTGCCGCAACAGCTATGCCCGAAATGGGCGCGGCATTTTCGGTGTCCAAACCCTTTGTCCAGCTTGCGCAATCGGCGATCCTGCACCGCGATCCCGAACGGTTCGCGTTGCTCTACTCGCTCCTGCTGCGGGTCCGCGCCGACCCGCGCGCCATCACCGACCGCGCCGATCCGCTCGTCCGGCGGATCGAGGAGCTTGCCAAGGCGATCCGTCGAGACATCCACAAGATGCGCGCCTTTGTCCGATTTCGCGAAATCGATGAAGAGGGCGGCACGCGCTTCGTCTCCTGGTTCGAGCCAGAGCATCATGTCGTGCGCGCCAATGCCGGGTTCTTTGTTCGACGTTTCGCCAATATGCACTGGTCGATCCTGACGCCTGGACTTTGCGTTCACTGGGATGGCGAAACGCTGTCCGAAAGCCCTGGAGCTACCCGCGCCGATGCGCCCGATGGCGATCCGGTCGAGGAATTGTGGAAGCGCTATTACGCCTCGATCTTCAATCC
>JANPIQ010000442.1:0-2343 GCA_031425075.1 Sphingomonadales bacterium | reverse complement strand
CGCAGTAACAATGCCTGAGGCCTTCCGCTTCATCCACCGCCTCCGCGTTCGCTGGTCGGAGGTCGATCCGCAGGGCGTGGTCTTCAACGCGCGCTATCTCGATTATGGCGATATCGGCGTGACCGAATATTGGCGCGCGGTGGGCATACGGTTCGATGTGGGCGATGACATGCAGTTCCACGTCGCGCATGCGGCGGTCGACTACAAAAAGCCGATCTACCCCGATGAGATGATCGACTTGCACGTCCGCACCGAGAAGATCGGCAATACCAGCATGACGGTGCTGATCGAGATCCACGGCGGCGGCACAAACGATCTGCGCGCGGCGATCCGTTGCGTGCAGGTGCATGTCGATCTTGAGGGGCACAAACCAAAACCGGTCCCGGAGAGCGTCCGGAACCGGTTTCTTGGGTTCGATCAGCGTGAGGACGTGCTGATCACCGGCAGCGCGCTTTAGGCGGACAGTTTCGCGGCGGTTTTCGCGACACGTTCGCCCATGTAGCGGGCACCCGCCAGATCATTGTCAGACGGCTGGCGTTCGCCCTTGCCGCCAGCGATCGTTGTGGCACCATAGGGTGATCCGCCGGTCACTTCGTCGAGCGTCATTTGCGCGGCAAAGCCATAATCGAGGCCGACCACTGTCATGCCGAAATGCAGCAAATTGGTGATGATCGAGAACAGCGTGGTTTCTTGGCCCCCATGCTGCGTCGCGGTCGAGGCGAACGCCGCGCCGACCTTGCCGTTGAGTGCGCCGCGCGCCCACAGACCGCCGGTCTGATCGAGGAACGCCGCCATAGGCGAGCTCATCCGGCCATAGCGGGTGCCGGTGCCGATCACGATGGCGTCATAATCGGGGAGTTCATCGACCGATGCTACCGGGTCGCCGGGCCGGCCGGCATTGACCCCGGCTATATCTGGAACGCGCTTGACGATTGCGTCGCCACCTGCTGCACGCGCGCCCTCGGCGATGGCATCGGCCATTTGCGCCGTGTGTCCGTAAGTCGAGTAATAGAGGATCAGGACTTTGGTCAATTCTGGTTCCTTTGGGTTGGGGGAGGGACGTGCATTCTTCCTAAACTCCTCCCCTTCAGGGGAGGGGCAAGGGGTGGGGGGTGTGTGACATTCTCCTGGTGGAAAGTCCCCACCCCAACCCCTCCCCTGAAGGAGAGGGGCTTAAACAACTAGCGGGCATCAACGAGCACAAGTTCGGCGTCATCGGTCGCGGTTATCGTGACCAGGCCACCCGACAGCGCGGCACCGTCGCCCGTCGCCAGTGCCTTGCCATTGATCGACACGCTGCCGGTAGAGGGCACCAGATAGGCATGGCGACCGTCACCGACGGTGTAGGTCAGACTGTCGCCCGCCCGAAGCGTTGCCCCCAGAACGCGCGCCTGCGCCCGAATCGGTAATGCGCTGTCATCGCCCATGCCGCTGGCGAGCACCTGCCACGCGCCCGAACGATCGCCACGCGGGAAGGGTTTGGCGCCCCATTGTGGCGCGCCGCCGGGCTTGTCGGGGACGATCCAGATTTGGAACAGCCGCGTTGCGACGTCTTCCACATTGGCTTCCGAATGGCGGATCCCGGTGCCTGCGCTCATCACCTGAACGTCGCCCGCTTCGGTGCGTCCTTCATTTCCCAGGCTGTCACGGTGGGTGATGGCCCCTTCGCGGACGAAGGTGATGATTTCCATGTTCTCGTGCGGGTGCGGCGGAAAACCCGATTGCGGCGCGATGATATCATCGTTCCATACCCGGATCGTGCCCCAGCCCATGCGCGCAGGGTCGTGGTAGCTAGAGAAACTGAAATGATGCCGCGCATCGAGCCAGCCATGATTGGCATGGCCGAGACTGTCGTAATGGCGGATATCGGGCTTGGTCATGATGGCAGTCATTGCGGGTCTCCGTGAAGGATCGATGACGCTGAACTAAGGGCATCGCAACCATTGCAAAAGAGAAACCATTGAAACATATCGTTTCCATTCATGAGACTTCCCGATCTCGAAGCCTGGGCGATTTTCGCGCGTGTTGCCGATCTTGCGTCGTTCACGGCGGCGGCAGATGCGCTGTCGTTATCAAAGGCGACTGTATCCAAGGCGGTGACGCGGCTCGAACGCCATGTCGGCGCGCCATTGTTCGCGCGGACTTCGCGCCGAGTGGTGCTTACTGAAACAGGTGTGCGGCTGGCCGATTATGCCCGCCGGATTTTTGCCGAGGCCGAGGCTGCCGAAGAGGCCGCGCGCGAGGAGGCCATGTCGCCCGCCGGGCTGATCCGGCTGGCGGCACCGCTCAGTTTCGGGGTGTCGGCAGTGGCACCAGCGATTTCCATGTTTTTAGCGTCGCACC
>JANPIQ010000441.1:0-1542 GCA_031425075.1 Sphingomonadales bacterium | reverse complement strand
GTAGTCGGCGAACACTGCGAAGAACTGCTCGACGGTGAACGGTGGATCAAGCATCAGGCCAACACCGCATCCACGGGTCTGCGTGCGGAGAACGGCAGTGTTTCGCCATAGCCGAAGCGCATCACAATGTCTGGGCGGCGTCCCTTCATGCCCACGAGCGCCGCAAGATCCGGCCGTAGGCTGACCACTTCGACAGGCTGATTGATGAATGCTGTCTTGATTCCGAGCGCTGTCGCCTGCAACGCGAAGCGCTGGCAGGCGCGCCCGGCACGCACCCAGTGATCCTTGTCATCGCGCTCGGAAACGAAAATTGCGACGCCGGCAGAAGAGTCCATCTGACGGGCGTACTTCTCGTTCTCTCCCTTTGCGTTGACCAGCATGCTGAACATGTGCGGGCCTAGCCATTCGGGCAAGGTCGGCTGTCCACTCGTCGCGCTGAAGAGTCCATCGCCACGTTGGAGAGCTTCGCGCGGGCTGAAGCGAAGCCATGACTTCAATTCGTGCACGAACGCGTCGTCGGCCATCTGCGCGCTGTTGCCGGACAGAACCAGATCGCGTACGCGATCGATCTGCGGTCGATCAGTGATCATCACCAGATCGACACCCGAAACCACCGCAGCTGCGATCAGCGCCTTCAGGTCGTCCACCGGGACCACCCTTCCGTCATACTCGGCGCGCGTCGATTGGCGATACGGGATTGCGTCAAACAACGTTGACCCGGCGGGTGCACCGACTGCGAAGCCAAACTCAATGGAACCGTCATCCGTCGGGCTGAACATGATCTCGCCCGTTCGGCCGGTTGCTCCAGCCGCCAAGGACAGATTCTCGGCGGCGCATCCCAGACTTGCAAACATGTGGTGGTTATCCGGATCGACCACCGGGGTCCGGCGGGCCAGATCGGGAAGTATGTCGATCTGGCCTTCCGCGACCCTGAAGCGCCAAGGCTGAGTGTTGTGTCCGTTCGCGGCAAGCGTCGCGTAGCGGATCAAGTCGCGAACCTCCGGGCGCGCAGATAGCGCGGCGTGTGTTGCGGAAACGCCGGCCGTATAGTCCTCCATCGAACCCATCTGGCGCAGCCCGATATAAGTTGCGCCTACGCCGACGAGTCCCAACGCGCCGGCGCCGATCAAGGCATCTCTTCGTCTCATGTCGTTGGCGCTTTCTGGGGTTGCCGCTTGCGGCGCGAACAGCGCGCGCGGGACGTTGCACGTTGTTCTGGCGAACGACGAGCCTGCCTCGCAAACACAGCCAAGTCGGTACGGCAGCAGGCACATTGATCGCGCCTTTCCAGCGACGCGCGCAACATCGCCGGTGCTGCTGGCGAAACGCGCTGCATCATCAGACAAGTGCCCCGGGGCTGACCGCACACTTCCTACTGGATGCCTGAATACAGCACGTGATCGTCGGGCGCTGAAGTTTACGGGGAACCGATAACGTGGACCCGATGTATGACCGGCCCATCGATCCATGACGTGCGAACACCAGCGCCTGTCGAAAGCTAAGGGCGACATCGCCAAGCAAGATGCCCGCATCCAAGAGCAA
>JANPIQ010000440.1:0-4679 GCA_031425075.1 Sphingomonadales bacterium | reverse complement strand
CTCGATTATGTCCCCGAACTGACGGCCTCAATGGGGGTGACCGATCTCGACCGGTCAATCGCATGGTATGGGGACGTGCTCGAGTTCACCCTGATGTATCGCGCCGACGAGATTGGCTGGTGCGAACTTTCAACCGGCGTTCCCGGCGTTAGTGTCGGGCTAAGCCAGAATAATGAGGTGACCAAGGGAGGCGGCGCCACCAATGTCTGGGGGGTTCGAGACATTGATCTCGCCAAAAAGCATCTCGATGCACTTGGGGTGCGGCTGGATGGCGACATCCAGCATATACCCGGGCTGGTCAAACTCCTCACCTTTTACGATCCTGACGGCAATGCGATGATGCTGTCGCAGTCGCTGGCCGCCTGACAGCCCGTTATGGCCGCACCACAATACCGACCGCCGGATCGGCTTTTCCGGCAAGGGTAGTGCGATAGGCTTCGGCGGCTGCTTCGACGCCGTCGCGGTGATCGACCGTTACAAAACCATCGGTCGCCGCGACAAAGTCCGCCCAGCTTTTGCCCACTGCCTCGGCAAAGCCCTTTGGCCCCAATTCCTTGATCGTCGCTGTTGCATGGTCAGGCGCGAAAAACAGGACGGGTGCCGGGCCAGGGAGCGGATCACCGCTGCCGCTGCGCCCCTCGACATGCGTTGCACCGACAAGCGAGCTATATTTGAGACAGTCCCCCAGTGCCTCATGCACCGTGCGCAAGATGTTCGCATTGCCTGCAAAATCGACGACGACGGCTGGAAGTGGACGAAGTTGACGACACGTGTCGTATGAAATCACCTCATCATACAGCCCGGTCGATTGCACGAATGCCATATTCGTTGCCGAAGTCAGCCCGATCCGCTTGACCTGTGGCGACGCTAGCCTGGCACAATGCGCAAGCGCCATGGCGGTTTTCGAAGACGCACTGGTCATCACCACAGCCTCTGCCCCGAACCAGTTTTCGCGGGCCATCATAGTTTCGATCAGGAAGCCAGTCTTGAACAATGGCCCGAACAGCATCCGGGCATCCTCGCGCGCGGGATCATGTTCCGGGTCAGCGGAGAGGCGGCTATACTGGCTGTAAAACGGGCTCATCGGCTGGCGGTGCGCGGCAGCGTCGACGAACCCTGTTGCCGTCACGTGGTCAGCAAGCACGACAAGATGCGTGCCCATCGGCAGATAACCATAAACTCGATCGCCGACCGGCAAGTCGGGGTGGCGCGAATCTTCGATGATCGCGTGGCCCCACATCGGCACGATACCGAAACCGGGTTCTGCAGGAAAGAAGTCCCAATAGCGGAACATGTCGCCGATCACCGCATAGGTGATGTTGTTCGCAGTGACTGCGAAGCTTTCGACGCGCAGTCGCGCTTCATGTTCGCCAAGCGGTGCAATCTCGTCATCACGGATCGTTGTCGTGCCGAGTTCGGCTTTCGATACCCACACCGTCTGCGCCATGTCCTGCTCCCATCGTTATGGCACCCGGTAATAGTCGGCAACGCGGTCGAGCGCCAGCGTCAGCACCAGCTTGCCCGCGCGACTCGGCCAGCCAAGCATGCGCTCGACATCGGGGATGCGTTCGCCTGCGCATACCACGCGCCAGAGAATGTCGCTAAGGCCCGAGCCTGCCGTTGCACATGCCGCGTGAAACCGGTCGCGGGCATCGATTGACCCGATCACGGCGCTGTCCGCCCCGCGCGCGGGGCTCGATTTGTCCGCAGGCGCAGGATCCCAAGCCATTGTGGTTCGCTGTGCCAGGCCGCCGCGCATGTAATCGGCGTGAAGCAAACTTCCCGCAGCATATTGCCTGTCGGAAATCAGCTTTCGGGCGTGGAGCCACGACAAGGGCGATTCGGCTAGATTGACCGTAACGGTGCGCGATGGGCGCCCAGATCGGGTTATCGCGGATCCGTAAATGGCGCGTTCCGCGAGCTGGGTTGGCATACGTTAGTCTCCAAATGTGGTAATCCCTATTGCCAGATGGGCGGGACTGTAGGAAAGAACAAACCGTATGGGTTATAGGACAAATCGACATGATTACCGCCATTCGTGAAGTGCGTCGCGCCAAGGGCCTGACTCTGGCCGAAGTCGGGCTGGCCTGCGTGCCGCCGACGACCGCGCAGACAATCGGGCGGCTCGAGACTGGGACGCGCACGGTATCGGTAGGCTGGCTCAATCGCATTGCAAAGGCGCTGGGGGTCGAAGCGGGCGATCTGGTCCAGCTGCCTGCCCGCGCCGATCTTGCCGTCGCCGCGCTGCTTCGCGCCGAAGGTGCCGAAGCGCCGCGGCATCCGCAAACCGTCACACCGCCCGCGCCATCACCCGAAGCCGTTGCCGTTCTGGTCGAATCGAGCATCGGCGAATATCGCGCTGGCGACGAGGTCTGGTGCAACCGGCTTGCCCCAGAAAGCTTTGCGACCGCGCTCAACCGCGACGTGCTGGTGCCGCGGCCCGGCGGGCGTTTCGTGTTCGGGCGGATGATTGGCCGCGAGGGGACGCGGATGCAACTGCTTCCGCTCGGATCGGGGGGTAAGCAGCAGATCTTCGACGATCCGGCGTGGATTGCGGTGGCAGTGAAACTGGTGCGGCGATTGTAGGGTTTTTATCCTCCCCATTTTTCTTGAAATGGTGAGGTGGCAGTCGCCCTTCGGTTGGCTGGCAATCCAGCCGCTCAGGATAACCTGCCCTACGGGCCGACGACTGACGGAGGGGCGCCACAGTTGCCAAGTGGCCCCCCACCATTTGACATCTGCGCGTCTAACGGTCCCCTTCCCATTCAAGTGAAATGGGGAGGGTGAACGGTCAGAACTTGAACCCGACGGTCACTCGCGCATTGATCGGCGCTCCTGTCGAGATGTTGTTGTCATTATGCGCGCTGGGGAAATAGCCGGTGTCGGTCAGGTTTTCGACATTGAGCTGCGCCTCGATTTTGTCGCTGATTTTGTAAAACAACGCCGCATCGATGCGGGTATAGCCGGGCAGTCTGGTCAAACTGGAAATCGTCGCGAATTGCGATGACTGGTGGTACAACCCAAGTCCCACACCAAGCGCGTCGTTCACATCGTAGCGGTTCCACAGCGTCAATTGATGCCGTGGCACTTGCCCCACCCGGCGGCCGGCGGGTGCAGCGGTCGTGTTTTCGGTGATCCGCGCCTTGGTGTTCGCATAGCCCAAAGCCGTCTGCCACTGCGGCGTGACGCGCCCGACAAGACCAAGCTCGAACCCGCTGCTCCGCTGCGCACCGGTCAGCACGATCTGGCCGGCGACTGGCCCGTTGGCGCGGGTGTTGCCACGATCGAGACGGTAAACCGCCACCGTTGCGGTCAGCCCGGGACGCACGTCGACCTTTGCACCGATTTCATAATTGTCGAATGTTTCGGGCTTTAATGTCGCGTTGCTCGGGGCAAAGCTGACGAATTGATCACCGGTTTGCGGCAGGAACGATTTGGAATAGCTGATGTAAATCGAAGAGGCTTCGGTCGGCTTGGCAACGAGCCCAATGCGAGGCGACCAAAGATCGTCCTCGCGGCGTATTGTGATCGGCACCGGAGTAGAAAACAGGTTGGTAACCGCATTGTCGAACCGATCGTAACGCAGCCCCGCGATGATGTCGAAATTCTGGCTCAGGCTCAGCTGGTCCTGCACATAGAATGACAGCTGGTCGAGCTTGCCCGAAAAACTCCGATTATCGTTGCCGGTGGGGCCAGCGATAAATGTCGGCGTCGGGATCGCGATCGGCCGGACAAGAGCTATTGCCGCGCTGCGCCGCGCCGCCGCGTTGAGCGCGCCGGTCGTGTCGAAAAACCCGTTGACGCGACCATTGGAGGTTTTTTGATCGGTATACTCGGTACCGAACAGCAGCACATGATCGAACGGCCCTGTTGCAATACGCCAGACAAGGTTGGCCTGGCCAATGATCGTCTTGCGCTTGGTCGGGTCGATATAGGCTTCGGCCTGAAAGGTGCGTACACCCGTAGTCGCGCTGGTCACGATCGGCGATGCGGCGAACACGTTGGCGTAGGACTTGTCATAATCGCCATAGAGCGCCTGCGTGGTGAAGATCAGGCTTTCGGCGAGCTCGGTTTCGCTGCGGAAGCTGGCGACATGCGCTACGAAATCGGTCTCGTTAATCGCTGCCACACCGAAGAAATCGTCGCGAAACCCGCGCAATGGCCCGGCCGGACTGGCGATCGTGCCGAGCCCCGATGTCGGCAGGCCGCGATCGGCAGGCACACCGCGATCGACGGTGCGTTCGTCCTTCACATATTCATAGCCGAGCTGGAGTTTGACGCGCTCGCCAAATTCGGC
This sequence comes from Sphingomonadales bacterium, assembly GCA_031425075.1. Classification (GTDB taxonomy): domain Bacteria; phylum Pseudomonadota; class Alphaproteobacteria; order Sphingomonadales; family Sphingomonadaceae; genus Aquisediminimonas. Next base: position 382 of record JANPIQ010000440.1, on the reverse strand, counting down.
ACCGACCACGGGATTGATGGCAAGCCGGTCTCCATCATAGGCGTCGCGATGGTTGTCGAGGCGTTCGTAGAAGGCGTTGAGCCGGAACGCAGCTGCATCACTGATCGGAAGGTTGATGTCGGCCTGGCCATAGGCCGATCCAAAGCTGTCCACAGACACCGCGCCAGCGATCCGCGTTTCGCCACTGATCGCGCCCTTGGTCACGCGATTGACGAGCCCGCCGCCGCCGCCGCGACCGAACACCATCGCGTTGGGCCCCTTATGCACCTCGACCCGGTCGATGTTATAAAAAGGCCGGAAATATTGAACATCGTCACGCAGGCCATCGACGAAGAAATCGGCGGTCGAATTATTGCCGCGCAGGTTGATCTGATCGCGATGC
>JANPIQ010000439.1:0-3585 GCA_031425075.1 Sphingomonadales bacterium | reverse complement strand
GTGCCGCCGAACTTTCCATCTCGAAGCTGAACGACGCATCGTTCAATCGCAGCTTGGAAATCGATTCGCGCAGCTTTTCGAAATCATTGGCAGGCTTCAAGGAAGTCCAGCCGGTCGTGTTTTGCGGACTGTTCCCCGTCGATGCCAATGATTTCGAAAAGCTGCGCGAATCGATTTCCAAGCTGCGATTGAACGATGCGTCGTTCAGCTTCGAGATGGAAAGTTCGGCGGCACTGGGCTTCGGCTTCCGCTGCGGATTTCTCGGGCTGCTCCATCTCGAAATCATTCAGGAGCGGCTGACGCGCGAATATGATCTCGATCTGATCACCACAGCGCCGAGCGTGATTTACAAGATCAACCTCCAGCACGCCGATCCCGCCGGAGTGAAGGTCTACGAACTGCACAATCCCGCAGACATGCCCGACGCCAGCCGGATCGAATTCATCGAAGAGCCCTGGATCGAGGCGGTCATCTACGTCCCGGACGAATATCTGGGCAGCGTGCTCAAGCTCTGTCAGGACCGGCGCGGCGTTCAGAAGAACCTGACCTATGTCGGCGGGCGCGCGCAGGTGACGTATGATTTGCCGCTTAACGAAGTCGTTTTCGACTTTTACGACCGGCTGAAAAGCATCTCACGCGGCTATGCCAGTTTCGATTATAAACAGACCGGCCATAGGCAGGGCGATCTCGTCAAAATGGGCATTCTCGTCAACGAAGAACCGGTCGATGCGCTGAGCATGATTGTCCATCGCGGCACCGCCGAAAGCCGCGGGCGCGGCATGTGTGAACGGCTCAAGGATCTGATCCCGCGCCATCTGTTCAAAATCCCGATCCAGGCCGCAATCGGCGGAAAGGTGATCGCGCGCGAAACAATTGCCGCGATGCGTAAGGACGTGACCGCCAAATGCTATGGCGGCGACGCCAGCCGCAAACGCAAGCTGCTCGACAAGCAGAAAAAGGGCAAAAAGCGGATGCGCGAATATGGCAATGTGTCGATCCCGCAGGAAGCGTTTATCGCCGCGTTGCGGATGGGCGATGAAGGCTGATCAGCGCAGGCTGTTGAGGTAGGCGACGATTTGTGCGCGCTTCACAGGATCGCCGAGCTTTGCACTGCTCATCGTGGTGCCGGGCACGACCGCGCGGGGATCGGCGATGAACGCGTCGAGGCTGGCGCTGGTCCAGACGATGCGAGAGGCCACCATCGCATCCGAATAGGCATAGTCGGTCATGCTGCCTGCGCGTTTGCCGTAAATGCCGAACAGATTGTTGCCGAGGCCGTGGGCTACACCTTTGGTCGTCGCGTGGCAGGTCGCGCAGCGGGTGAACGCTGCCGGCGGTTCGGCAGGCGGCGGCACAACGAGCACGGGTGCGGCGGCAATCAACAGTATCGCGACGCACGCCCTCATCACGCGTCGATCACGTCTTCGGCCACCCGCGCGGCATTTTCCTGGATGAAGTGGAAGCGGTGTTCGGGGTTTTTTCCCATCAGCCGGTCGACAAGATCGCGAACGCCGGCGCGTTCTTCATATTCCTGCGGCAGCGTGACGCGCAGCATCGTGCGCGTTTTGGGGTCCATCGTGGTTTCCTTCAACTGGGTGGGGGTCATCTCCCCAAGCCCCTTGAACCTTCCACCCTCGACCTTTTTGCCCTTGAATACGCCCGCCTCGATTTCGGCGCGATGCGCATCGTCGCGCGCGTAGAGCGACTTTGCCCCGACCGTGAGCCGGTACAGCGGCGGCTGCGCAAGATAGAGATGCCCGCGGCGGACCAGCTCGGGCATTTCCTGGAAAAAGAAGGTCATCAGCAGCGTTGCGATGTGCGCACCATCGACATCGGCATCGGTCATGATGACGATGCGTTCGTAGCGCAGATGATCGGGGTTGCAGTCCTTCCGCGTCCCGCATCCCAGCGCGAGCGTCAGATCGCCGATTTCGCTGTTGGCGCGGATTTTCTCCGCCGTTGCGCTCGCAACATTGAGGATTTTGCCGCGGATCGGCAGGATCGCCTGCGTCTTGCGATCACGCGCCTGCTTGGCCGAACCGCCCGCGCTATCGCCTTCGACGATGAAGATTTCGGTGCCTTCGGGATTGTCCGACGAACAATCGGTGAGCTTGCCCGGCAGCCGCAGTTTGCGCGCGCTGGTCGCGGTCTTGCGCTTGATTTCCTTTTCGGCACGCCGCTTGAGCCGCTCGTCCATCCGGTCGAGCACAAGGCCGAGCAGTGCGCGCCCGCGCTCCATATTGTCAGCCAGATAATGATCGAAATGGTCGCGGACGGCATTCTCGACGAGCCGCGCGGCCTCGGGCGAGGTCAGCCGGTCCTTGGTCTGGCTCTGGAATTGCGGATCGCGGACGAAGACCGACAGCATAATCTCGCTGCCTGATACCACATCGTCAGCCGCAATGGCTTCGGCCTTTTTCTGGCCCACCAAAGCACCGAACGCGCGGATGCCCTTGACGATCGCGGTGCGCAGCCCCGCTTCGTGCGTGCCGCCATCGGGCGTCGGGATCGTGTTGCAATACCAGCTATAGCTGCCTTCGCTCCATAACGGCCACGCGACGGCCCATTCGACGCGGCCCGCGCCTTCTGGGAATTCCTGGCTGCCGGTGAAGAACTCCGCCGTCGCGCATTCGCGGTCACCGATCTGTTCGCGCAGATGGTCGGACAATCCGCCGGGAAACTGGAACACCGCTTCGGGCGGCGTTTCATCGGCGATCAGTTCGGGCGCGCATTTCCAGCGGATTTCGACGCCGGCGAACAGATACGCCTTCGACCGGGCAAGGCGGTACAACCGGTTGGGCTTGAACGCGAGTTCGCCGAATATCTCGGTGTCGGGAACGAAGCTGACAGTGGTGCCGCGCCGGTTGGGGGTGGGCCCCAGCTTCTCCAATGGCCCTTGGGTGATGCCGCGCGCGAAGCTCTGCCGGAAGAGTTCCTTGTTGCGCGCGACTTCGACGATGGTTTCGCTCGACAGCGCATTGACCACTGACACGCCGACGCCGTGGAGCCCGCCCGAGGTCGCATAGGCCTTGCCTTCGAACTTGCCGCCCGAATGGAGCGTCGACATGATAACTTCGAGCGCCGATTTGCCGGGAAATTTGGGATGCGGATCGACCGGGATGCCGCGGCCATTGTCGCTGACGATCAGACGGTTGCCGGGGAGCAGGCTGACCTCGATCCGCGTCGCATGACCCGCGACGGCTTCATCCATCGCATTGTCGAGCACTTCGGCGGCAAGATGATGGAGCGCACGTTCATCGGTCCCGCCGACATACATGCCGGGGCGGCGGCGAACGGGCTCAAGGCCTTCCAGAACCTCAATGTCGGAGGCGCTGTAATCTTCGGAGGTGCGGCTGGCGGAGGCGAACAGGTCGGTCATCGTCCGCCGCTATAGGGGGGCGGGAGTCATGGGGGCAAGCGCCACCTTCATCCTCCCCATCGCCCTTACGATGGGGAGGGGGACCGTTTGACGCGCAGACGTCAAATGGTGGAGGGGCATCTTACTGCCGTGCACAGCCCCTCCACCACAGCGTCTTCGCGCTGCGGTCCCCCTCCCCATTTCAAGCGAAATGGGGAGGATGAAGG
>JANPIQ010000438.1:0-5060 GCA_031425075.1 Sphingomonadales bacterium | reverse complement strand
GGTTTTGCGTCCCGGACTTTCGGCAGCAGCCACGCGGGGCAGCGCGATCAAAGTCGGCGATGTCATCTCGACCGGAACGAACGGCCGGGCCGTGCTGGTACGTGGCGGGGAATATCTCGTCGTATCGCCCCGGGCGCGGATTACGATCGCCGACCCGAAGCCAGGCGGAATGACACAAATTATCCAGAGCTTCGGCAACACGCTTTACAAGATCAAGAAAATGGCGACGCCGCATTTTGCTGTCGAGACGCCCTATCTTGCAGCCGTCGTCAAGGGCACGACGTTCAGCGTGACCGTGACGCCCAAGGGAGCATCGGTTCAAGTTACCGAAGGCCGGGTCGAAGTCGCCACGCCCGATGGTGGGGCGTCTTATCTCGTCACACCGGGCGAAATCGGAATCGTCAGCCGGGACGCTCCTTATCGTCTGAGGATCGAAGGCAATGCTGCGCGCACGATTGAGTCTCCGAACCGGCCGGCAGCGCCTGCGCCATCTGTTGCCGACGTCGATCCGGTCGACCTCGTGTCTGTTCTCGATGGCAGCATCGCAGAGGGCGTGAGCGAGGGAAGCGTGCAGCTGGCGGCTTTGTCGGGCGGCCTGATCAGCGGCGATTCTGCAATCTCGATTGCCACTGCTGCGGTGCGTGTGGCTGCAATAGGACAACCGGTTGAAACCACCGCAGCTCCGCCGCCTGTGGGCCCGGTGCAGCAGCCGAATGCACCGGCGGATAATCCCACACCAGCGGCGCCGGTTCCTGCGGGCGTAGTCGCTGTCGTCGATACAATGCCAACGGGCACCGGCACCGTGGTCGATACGCTGCCGGGTGCCGGCCCGCCGATGGCGGCGCCGCCTGCTGCTGTAGATATAACCCCGCCCATCCCGCCTGTCCCCACAGGTGCGTTGCCGCCAATGCCGCCTGCCATCGGCAGCGACGCTGCACCACTTACCCCGCCAGTTGGCGCTGTTCCTGACGCATTACCCGGTGCTCCACCTCCGGCGATACTGCCTCCGGTCGTCCCAGAGACCGTCCCGGCCGCGCCGCCAGCACCGATAACGTCTCCTGCTGCGCCGCCTTCGATCATTAGCACTATCATCGGAGCGGTCATGGGCAGTTTGCCAGCGGTCAACGGCAACGGAAATGGTAACAACGGTGTTGGCCTTGGCAATGGCGGAAGCAATCGTGGTGGCGGACTTTTCGGCGATAACGATCGCGACGACAACAGGGGTCGCGGCCGAATTTTTGACGATGATGACGATGACGATGACGATGAACGCCGAAGGGGCCGCGGTCGCGGTCGTGATCGCGATGATGATGGCGACGGTTGATCGGCGCAGATGTGACAGGTCTTGGAGTTCGGTAACGTGTTAACCTGATTTTTGAAGGTGCCCATTAGATTTGCGTTGATGACGAAATTGCACCGAGATAATGCAACACCCCCCGTGTCAGCGGGCAAACTCTTTTTTCTCTCAGCCGTCATAACCCTGTTGTTTGCCATGACAATCTGGTTTTCGGGGTTTGCTGTCGTGATGGACGAGCAGTTGCGAATTTACCGCGAACGGTTTTCCGAACGCGCACCCACAGGTAAGATTCACATTGCTGCGATCGACTCGGCCAGCATCGCTGCGCTCAACAAATGGCCGTGGCCCCGCGAAACGCACGCGGCGCTTGTCGATCGGCTCCGCGCAGCGGGTGCAACCACCATCGCGTTCGACATCGATTTTTCAGCACCATCGACGCAATCGGGCGATATCGCTTTTGCAACGGCGCTGGAAAGCGCAGGCAGTGGCGTCATCTTGCCCACCTTTCGTCAGCGCGGCGACAATCAAAAGCTGTTCGAAAACTTGCCGATTGCACCGTTGCGGCAGCACGCGGTCCTTGCATCGGTGAATGTCACTCCCGATCCCGATGGGATCATGCGTAGCTTTGCCTATGGCATTGTAACAGATGGTGTTGTCAGGCCCGCGATGCCAGCGATGCTCGCAGGCGTTGCCGGGAAGGTCGGTGGCAGCTTTCCGGTCAATACATCGATCTCGCCTGCATCACTACCTATGCACAGCGTCAGCGATATACTGTCTGGCAAAATCGGACGTGAAACACTCGCGGGGAAAACCGTTCTGATCGGCGCGACCGCAATCGAGCTGGGTGATCGATACGCGATGCCGCGTTACGGCGTCCAACCGGGCGTCGTGATTCAAGCGCTCGCTACCGAAACGCTGCTGCAGAACCTTGTCGTTCCCAATCATGGCGCGATGATTCCGGTTGCAATGGCGGTGATGATCCTCGCTGCAATTGCCCGCCTGCGCCAACATAGCATCGTGTTTGCTGTTATGGGTATGGCCTTGATCGCGGGCCTTCCGCTGGCACTTGAACAATTGGCCTTTGTCACGGTCGACGTTGCGGCCGCCTTGTGCGGCTATGCAGCCGGCGCAATCACACTGCTCGGCATCCGCGCAGTGGCGCAGTTCGATCAGGCGCGGCTGATCGATGCTGCCTTGGGGCTTCCCAACGAAATCGCCTTGCAACGTGAACTGAAAAAAGTCGAATCCGGACAATTGGTTGTGATGCGTATCCGCAACTTCGATGACGTTGCGGATCTGATGTCCGATGACCAGCGCACAAAATTGCTAGATCATGTCTGTGACCGGATTGCGTTTGCGACCGGCAGCGCGAGGCAGTTCAGCCTTGGTCAGGGGAGGATCGCATGGATCGACGAAAATGACGATATCGACCGGCTGACCGATTGCCTCGATGGCCTGGCGACATTGTTTGGATCGCGGATTACCATCGGCGGACAAAAGGTGATGATCGCACCTGCGTTCGGGATCGCCGTGGGCGCCGACCGCGCCAACCCTGTCCATGCCAATCTTGCCGCCAGCCGCGCAGCTGCGCTGGGGAGCCGCTGGGTGATCTACAGTGCAGAACTCGGCAGCGTGACCGAACGAGCCCAGCAATTGCTCGCCGATCTCGACGACGCCATGGTCGCCAATGACATCAGCTTGGTCTACCAGCCCAAGCTGACCTTGGCGACGGGCCGGATCGACGGCGTTGAGGCACTGGTGCGATGGAAGCACCCGCTGCTTGGCCAGATCCCGCCCGATCAGTTCATCCCGATCCTCGAAGAAGCTGGCCGCATGGCCGAACTCACGCTGTTTCTCGCAGAACAATGCATCGGCAAGATCCGTGACTGGCATGCGAGCGATCTCCACGCCGGGATTGCAGTCAACATATCGGCGCCGCTTCTATCGGACGCCGCATTCGTCACTTCGCTGTTTGCGATCGTCGATGAAATGGGGCCGCTTGCCAGCCATTTGACGTTGGAGATCACCGAATCCGCGGTTGTCTTGAACGACAAGACTACGATTGGCACCTTGTCGATGTTCCGCGGCGCAGGCGTGCGCATCGCGATCGACGATTACGGCACCGGACAATCGACATTGAGTTACATCCAGAAATTCAGGGCAGACGAGATCAAAATCGACCAGAGCTTCATCCGCAATCTGGTCGACGAAACCAGTGACCAGATTCTTGTCCGTTCGACAATAGCGATGGCGCATGAAATGGGTTTCAAAGTCGTTGCCGAAGGTGTTGAAGACGCAGCCTGTTGCGAGGTGTTGCGACGATTTGGATGCGACGTCGTCCAGGGCTGGCATATCGGCAAAGGTGTCGCCGCGCCGGAAATCGAAGCGATACTGCGCGATGGGTGCGAAGCCACGGCCCCCAAACCATCGCGCGCATCTAAGGATGAAGCCGAGGCAGAGCACGAGCACTACGGACTTCGCAAAGTGGCGTGATCAACGCTTCCGCCTTACCCTCACGTCCGGCGCTTGACAGTCCCATCGGTTAATTCAGGTTAACAGGGAACTTGCCGAGCCCAGCGACATTTGCTGATATGGTGCGTCAATAACGTGTTGCTGGATCTTTGGTGCCTTTGCCGAAGCGCGTTAGCCAAGCCAACGCAGGATAAGAGGCATCAGTGACGGGCGCCATCGAACCGAATTGCTGTGACGCTGGCGCGCGGATGGAAGCGCTTGAGCGCTTCGGGATCCTCGATACCGAGCGCGAAGCGGTCTTCGATAGCATTGCCGATCTGGCCGCAGCGTTGTTTGATGCCTCCATTGCCGTTGTCAATTTCATCGCGGACGATCGTCAGTTTTTCAAAGCCGAAGTCGGGATCGGCGCGCGCGAATTGCCGCTCGATGTTTCGATTTGCAGGCTCGCTCTTCCTTCGGGCGGCCTGTTCGTCGTTCCTGACCTTGCTGCTGACGATCGTTTCGTTGGCAATCCCCTCGTTCACGTTGATGCCGGGCTTCGTTTTTACGCAGGTTATGTACTCGAAGATCAGGGCGTCCCCATCGGCACAGTGTGCGTTCTCGATCGCGCGCCGCGGCCGCAAGGGCTGACCGGCGCCCAGCGGATCGGGCTGAAAGCACTCAGCATTCAGGCGCTGGCGGCACTAGATCGGTCAGCAGAGGCCCGTCGCGACCGGTTTACCATCACGCTGACCGAACAGATGCGCGACGCGACCGGGCCGGTCGATATGATGGAAACCGCGGCGCGGCTGCTGGGCCAGTATCTCCGTGTGTCACAAGTGGGGTTTGCCGAAGTGGACGCCGATCAGGCGCATCTTCGTGTCGATCGGGACTGGACCGCCGGTCCGATCGCATCGGTCGTCGGTCGCTGGCACATGGACGATTTCGGCAAACAGTCGATCGCGGAAATGAAGGCCGGACAGACGGTTGTCATCACTGATGTAAGTACCGATCCGCGTTCGAATGGATCAGTCGCGAGCGCAGCATACGCCGCACTTGGCGCGCGATCGGTTGTCGTCGTGCCGCTCATTCGCGGTGGCATGCTCGATGCAACGCTCTTTCTCCATCACAGTGAACCGCGCGCCTGGCATGTCGACGAGATCGCTCTTGTCGAGGATACCGCGGCACGGTTGTGGGGCGCCGTACTGCGCAAGCGGGCCGATGACGATCTTGCAACCCGATCACGTGAACTCGAGGCGCTCATCGGCACTGCGCCGATCGGCTTTGCCTATTTCGATCGCGCGCACCGTTA
>JANPIQ010000437.1:0-8012 GCA_031425075.1 Sphingomonadales bacterium | reverse complement strand
TTTTGGTGGACGCACTTGGGCTCGAACCAAGGACCCGCTGATTAAGAGTCAGCTGCTCTACCAACTGAGCTATGCGTCCGTGCCTTTCAGCAGATGCGGGCCGCTAGCATGGCGCGATTGGCGATGCAACGGCCATGTAGTCACCGGCGCGTGCGCTGATACTGGCGATCGATGGCCATCAGCACCCCGATGCAGATCAGCACCGTCATCATCGCTGTGCCGCCGTGCGAGAACATGGGAAGCGGGATGCCAACGACGGGCGCCAGCCCCATGACCATCATCAGGTTGATGGCCACGTAGAAGAAAATCGTCGCAGAAAGCCCAGCAGCAGTCAGTTTTGCAAATCGAGTTTTTGCGCGCGCGGAAACGTTCATGCCCCAACGGACGAGCGCCAGATACAAGCCGATGACGATCAGCCCGCCAGCAAGGCCCCATTCTTCGGCCATGGTCGCGAAAATGAAATCGGTATGGCCTTCAGGTAAATAATCGAGATGGCTTTGCGACCCGTTGAGGAAGCCCTTACCGAATATGCCACCCGATCCAATCGCGATCTTGGACTGGCTGATATGATATCCGGCACCTAACGGATCGGCTTCGGGATCGAGAAAAATCAGAACGCGGCGCCGCTGATAATCATGCAGCAGAAAGAAAAAGGCGAGCGGCGCAATCACCGCCACCGCCGCACCACTGGCAACGAAGATCCTAAGCGGTATTCCGGCAAGGAACATGACGACAGTGCCGCCAGCCACAATCATGAGCGCGGTGCCAAGATCGGGTTGCAGCATGACCAGTCCAGCCGGTATCCCGATCAGAAGCGACGGGATCCACAGCGCATTCCACCCACGTATCTCGCCGGCTGGTACCAGATCGTAAAACCGGGCGATCGCGAGCACGATAAACAATTTCATCAGTTCGGACGGTTGAAGCCGGATGATGCCGAGATCAATCCAGCGCTGGCTTCCGCCTGCAACCGCACCCAGCGCCTCAACCCCGATGAGTAAGACGAGTACGACGGCGTAACCGGGAAAAGCAACCGCTTTCCACTGCGCTTCGGGAATGCGTGATAGCCCTACTGCCATCACCATGAAAATGGAAAAACGCAGCGCATGCGATCCTGCCCATGGCGAAATGCTTCCAGCCGCTGCCGAATACAAGACAATGCCGCCAAATCCCGCAATCGCGACGAGCAGGAAGACGACTTTCCACGGAAGGGCAGCAATCGGAGCGGGAATGAGCGAAGACTGGTTCATGGTTCGTCATCGAAGCGGTTGGAGACGTTGTTGGTCGTGGCAGACGCAGCATTGTCGGAATTGGGCCCGGCGGCCGTCGCGGCGTTTCCGATGCCGGCGGCAGCACCCGATTGCGACAGGTTTCCGCCTTCACTGCTTGGAGCAACGAGAGACGTATTGGGAACGCCGGCTTCAGCCTTCAGTCGCTGGCGTCGTGCCGCGCTGCGCGCGAGGACATTGCCGCCCCATCCGCTTTCCAGCGCATTCAAGGCGTCCATCGCTTTGGCCGGATCATAGGCATAGGTCAGAATGTCCTTGGCCACCGGCGCTGCGGCACGCGCGCCGCCAAGTCCATGTTCGATCACCACTGCGCCTGCATAGCGTGGATTGTCGGCCGGGGCATAAAAAACAAAGAGTCCGTGATCGCGATACTTCCATTCACCCGATTGCCCACGCTGACTGCCCGCGATTTTCCGAACCTGCGCAGTGCCTGTCTTCCCGGCCATCATAATCCCGTCGAGCGGCAGCTGACTGCGTGCCGCTGTCCCCCCCGCAACGACCATCGCCATCCCTTCGCGAACCGGCACGAAATGCTCGGGTGCAAAGTTGAGCAGTCCCGGCTTTGTGGCCTTCCCGATCAACAGGCTTGGTTCAAGATTGACGCCCGAGGCAATACGCGCCGACATCACCGCCAGCTGAAGCGGGCTCACGCTCAGATAGCCCTGGCCGATCGTGGCGTTGAGCGTGTCCGAACGCGTCCAGTCCTGGTTGTATTTCCGCTGTTTCCATGCAGTATCGGGCACCGTGCCGTAGCGTTGCGATGCGACAGGTAAGCTAAACTCCTGACCAAGCCCCAACTCGCGCGCGACTTCGGCAACCCTGTCATACCCAAGCCGATTGCCCATCGCGTAGAAATATGTGTTGCAGCTTCGCGAAATTGCGGTGCGCATATCGACCGACCCGTGCCGCCCCAGACACCGGAATGTCCGATTGCCCAATCGGTACCCGCCACCGCAAAATATGGTCTCGTCAGGATCGATACCGTGCCGCAAAAACGCAAGCGCCGCCATCGGCTTTACGGTCGATCCCGGGGGATACAGCCCCTGAAGCGATTTGTTGAGCAACGGCAGATGATCGTCATCGCGTAACGTTGACCATTCGCGGCTGCCGATGCCGTCGCTGAAGTCGTTAGGATCATATGCGGGCATCGATGCCATCGCCACGATGCCGCCAGTTTGCGTGTCGATCACCACCGCCGATCCCGATTCGAGCCCGAGCCTGCGCGCGGCATAGGCTTGAAGCCCGGCATCGATCGTAAGCTTGACGGTCCCGCCCGGCACATCCGAACGCGTTTCCAGATCGCGCACCAGTTTCCCGCGGGCTGTTACTTCGCTGCGGCGCGCGCCGGGTTCGCCACGCAACTTTGTTTCCAACGTCCGTTCGAGCCCTTCCTTGCCGACTTTGAACCCCGGTGTGATCAGAATGGGATCGCGCGTGTCTTCATATTGCTTGGCCGATGCCACGCCGACATAACCGACCAGATGGCCCACCGCCGCGCCCTCGGGATAATATCGGGCGAAGGATTGCGCCGGAGCCACTCCGGGAAGTTCGGTAGCGCGGATGCTGACCGCGGCATAGCGTTCCCAATCGAGGTTTTCGGCAACCTGCACCGGCTGGTATCCTGCGGCTTTGTCCAGATCCTTTGCAATCCGTTCGATCTCGTCGCTGCTGAGCCCCAGCAGCCGCTGAAGCTCCGCCAGAGTCTTATCAGGGTCCTTGAGCCGGTCGGGAATGATATCGACACGGAACGCAGTGCGATTGATCGCGATGGGCAGCCCGTTGCGATCGACGATCCAGCCCCTGCGTGGCGGAATGAGGGTAAGGTTTACCCGGTTGCTCTCGGCAAGCAGGGCATATTTTTCGTTTTCGAAGACCGAAAGATAGGTCATCCGCGCCGCCAGCACACCGCCAATCGCCAGCTGTGCGCCGCCGACGAACAACGAACGGCGGGTGAAGGTGAAGGCTTGCTGCGCTTCGGTAACGATCCGCTTTGACGGCGTCACACGCGCAACCGCCAGCGGTCAAGGCGATCGCACACCCGCATGACCGGCGGAAAGAGTAGGGCAGCAATCAGCATCTGCGGGACCATCACTGCAACACCATACCATCCCGCGATGGCACCGCCAACATGATAGGCAACGAACAGATATGTCGCGATCAGCAGCGCCGCGATCCCCCATTCCTGAAAGGCGTCTCGCCAGACAAGACGGCGGTCGAGCATGTCGAGCCCCAATAGCAGCGCCGTCCAGATCGAAACCGACGTGCCAAGCGCGGCACCGCTGAACAGATCGTCCCATAGCCCGAGAGGTATGCCAGCCCATGCCGGCCAAATCTGACGATGGAGTGCGCGCCACGCGAGGAATATCATCAACCCGAACGGCGGCACGATCGACGTCGTGACGATCAGCGGGAGCGCGGTTGCCATCGATCCGGCCATTGTCGTGAGGACGGGTATGGCGCGCTGGCGCAGCGGTGATGGCGTCCGTCCGATGCGCGTTCGCGGGGGGCGCGCCATCAGGGGTTGCTTTGCGCGGCTACGACGGGCGGCGGCGCGACATATTCTGCCTCGACCCGTGCAAAATCGAATCGGGCAGGATCGGCAAGCGGCCGCCCGATTGCACCATCGCGGGTCTGCCGGAGCGCCATCGCCAGCGGGATGCCTGGCCGGTAGATCCCGCCTGTTCCCGACGTCACGAAAATATCGCGCGGGCGCAACGGGGAGTTTCCACCCGTAAGCGGCCTCAATTCCAGCCTGCCATCGCCAAGGCCATTGGCCAACACTGGCAGCCCGTCGCTAAGCCGTTTTGCAGGCACGACTGCGCCTGCATCGACGATCAGAAGGATGCGCGATGAGGTTCGGCCGGCCTGCACGACCCTGCCGACAAGACCATCGGGGCCGATGACGGGCATTCCTGCCTTCACGCCCTCGGGCCAGCCGGCATCGAGCGTCGCGTATCGCCGCGACAGGCTGCCTGTCGAACTGACCAGCCTTGCGTTGATAATCGGCAAGCCGAGCCTTTCGTCGAGCGCCAGCAATCGTTTTAGCCGCGTGTTTTCGAGCTTTGCCTGCTGGGCTTCGAAAAGCGCGGCGCGGGCTTTGGCCAGATCGCGTTCGAGCGCCCGGTTTTTCGATCCGGCATCGATGTAAGCGCCGATGCTTTCCCCGAAGCTGCCCATGCCGCCCAGCATTTGGCGAAAGACACTCGATACAGGTGCGACGAAGTCCGATGCGCGCTGCTGGATGGCGGCATGGCCTTGTGGATCGACCCGGGCCGTGACGAGCAGCAAAAGCCCCGCAATCAATCCGCCGACGGCAAACACATAGGTCGTGAACAGACCATATTGCGCCCGTCGTGAAAATCCGGGGCGCCGGGGGGAAGGCGGCGCCATGGTCGCAGTCCTTCCGGCAACCTAAAGCAGCACGCCGCGGAAGACGGGGTCTTCCAGCGCGCGCCCGGTGCCAAGTGCCACACAGGTGAGCGGATCGTCGGCGATCGTGACAGGTAAGCCGGTTTCGTCGCGAAGCACTTCGTCGATGCCTTCAAGCAAAGCGCCACCGCCGGTCAGCACGATCCCCTGATCGACGATATCTGCGGCTAGTTCGGGCGCGGTGTTTTCGAGTGCAATGCGCACGCCTTCGACGATCGTGCCGACAGGTTCGGCAAGCGCTTCGGCGATCTGCCCCTGGTTGATCGTGATTTCCTTGGGAACGCCATTTACCAGATCGCGGCCCTTGATGTGGATCGTTTTGCCGACGCCATCGGCCGGCGGACGGGCAACGCCGACTTCCTTCTTGATCCGCTCAGCAGTCGATTCACCGATCAGCAGATTATGGTTGCGCCGGACATACGACACGATGGCTTCGTCCATTTTATCCCCACCGACGCGCACCGAATTGGTATAAGCCAGCCCGCGCAGCGAGAGCACGGCGACTTCGGTCGTGCCGCCGCCGATATCGACGACCATTGATCCGACAGGTTCGGTTACCGGCATATCGGCACCGATCGCGGCAGCCATAGGTTCGAGGATCAGATGCACCTGGCTTGCGCCCGCATTGGACGCCGCATCGCGGATCGCGCGCTTTTCAACCGAGGTCGAACCCGATGGCACGCATATCACGATCTCGGGCCAGCTTGGGAATCGGCTTTGGCCGTGAACCTTGCGAATGAAATGCTTGATCATGATTTCGGCGACTTCGATGTCGGCGATCACCCCGTCGCGCAAGGGGCGGATGGCTTCGATGCTTCCCGGGGTCTTGCCCATCATTAGCTTGGCATCGACGCCAACGGCCTTCGGTGTGCGCACGCCGTTGATCGTTTCGATCGCCACCACCGACGGCTCGTTAAGAACGATACCGCGACCCCGAACATAAACGATGGTGTTTGCGGTGCCGAGGTCGATCGCCATGTCTTGCGACACCATTTTAAAGAAACGCGAGAAGAATGACATAAGGGAAGTGTTCCTTTGCCGGAAGCGGACGCTTCCCAGCCGATCGCGGATGAATTACGCATCCCCTTCCATCGGATTGCGAAAGGATTCACGCTTTTTCGATGGTGCGGGTCGCGGAAGCTGGCCGCTTGGTCTAGGGATGCAGATATGTCAATACGCCGTCTGCCTCCGCATCTGGTCAATCGCATCGCTGCAGGCGAGGTGGTGGAAAGACCTGCCAGTGCGCTTAAGGAATTCATCGAAAATGCAATCGATGCAGGTGCCTTGCGGATCGATGTAAAGCTGGTCAATGGCGGCATCGACCTGATCGAAGTCACAGATGATGGCTGCGGGATGACCCGTGAAGAAATCGCGCTTGCATGCGAACGCCATGCCACTTCGAAACTGCCCGATGATGCGATTGAGAATGTCGTGACGCTGGGGTTTCGCGGAGAGGCGCTGCCATCAATCGCCAGCGTCGCCAGACTGACAATCGAAAGCCGTACGGTGTATACCGACGGCTGGCGATACATCGTCGATAATGGTGACCTTGCCGAAGACGGCCCTGCAGGATTGCCGCAGGGAACCCGGATCGGCATGCAAGCCCTGTTTTCGAAAGTCCCTGCCCGGCGCAAGTTCCTGCGGTCGTCACGTTCCGAATATGCAGCCTGTGCCGATGTCATCAAACGGCTCGCGATGGCGCGCCCCGAAATTGGCTTTACCGTCGAACATGATGGGCGTCGCATGATCGCGGTGCAGCCTGGATCGGGGCCCGAACGCGTGGCCGCACTGACCGACAGGGAATTGCGCAATCACAGCGTCGGGATCGACTTTGAGCGAGAAGGGTTGCGGCTGACAGGTGTGGCCGGGCTGCCAACGTTCAATCGCGGTGTTGCCGATCACCAATTCCTGTTCGTGAACGGCCGTCCTGTGAAGGACAGGCTGTTGATGGGCGCGATTAGGGGTGCCTATGCCGATATGCTGGCGCGCGACCGGCATGCCGTGGTCGCGTTGTTTATCGAGGTTCCTACCCACCAGGTCGATGTCAACGTCCACCCTGCCAAAACCGAGGTGCGTTTTGCCGACCCGGCGCTCGTCCGCGGCATGATCGTGAGCGGCCTGCGTCGCGCGCTTGACGAGGTCGGGCAGGCGCGTGCGCCGCTCTCTTCGGTTGCCGCGATGCAGAACTGGCAGGTCGAGCCGGCACAGGCACCCGCATGGCCCGACCATGATATGCGCCCACAAATTCCCAATCGGATGTGGGATCATCGTCAGGGTTTCCAGCCGCCACCGCCTGCTGGACGCGCCGAGGCTGCGTATCCGGTTGCGGCGATGGCTGGAGGGTATCCGCTGGGCGTGGCGCGCGGGCAAATCGCCCAGACCTATATTGTGGCGGAAGCCGATGACGGGTTGATCCTTATCGATCAGCACGCAGCGCACGAACGGCTGGTTCTGGAAAGGATGCGGAGCGCCGTTGAGGCAGGCGAGGTGGCAAGCCAGGCACTGCTGATCCCCGAAATAGTCGAGCTTGATGAACCGGCATGCGACAGGCTCGAAGCGCGGTGCGTCGATCTGGCGGCATTCGGTCTTGAGCTTGAACGCTTTGGCCCTGCGGCGATGCTGGTGCGCGCCACGCCGGCAGTGCTGGGCACTGGCGATGTCAAAGGCCTTGTGACCGATCTTGCCGATGAACTGGCAGCGCATGGCGAGGCCTTGTCGCTGAAGGAACGCGTCGATGCCGTGGCCGGAACGATGGCGTGCCATGGTTCGGTTCGCGCAGGCAGAGTGCTAAGTGTGGTCGAAATGAACGCGCTGCTCCGCGAGATGGAGGCCACACCGCGATCGGGGCAGTGCAACCATGGTCGGCCAACATGGGTCAAGCTTGCGAATACCGACATCGAAAAACTATTCGGTCGGCGGTGATCGTGGAAGGCGAAAGCAATCGCGCGGGAACAGACTTATCTGCCACTATCGAACTTGCGATTGCCCGCGGCGATCTGACCGCTGCTGTGGCAATGGCAACCCAGATGCTGGCATCGGGCACCCGCAACGTCTGGCTTCTCAATCTCGCAGCCTTCGGACACGAACAGGCAGGACGGCTGGCAGATGCCCGCAAACTTCTAGAAGAGGCACTGGTAATCGATCCCCGCGATCCGCTGATCCACATCTCGCTCGGCGCGGTGTTGCGCGCGGAAGGGCGGATCGATGAGGCGGTCGCGCAATTAACGCAGACAATCCCGATAGGTGCACATGTCGGGGCGCTCTGGCTCGAACGGGCTTTTGCGTTCGAGGGCA
>JANPIQ010000436.1:0-1505 GCA_031425075.1 Sphingomonadales bacterium | reverse complement strand
TCGGCGCGATATCGCCGTCCATCGAATAGACGCTTTCGAACGCGACGAGCTTGGGCCGGGCGGGATCGGCAGCCGCGAGCAGCTGTTCGAGATGTGCGACGTCGTTGTGCCGCCAGCGCTGGCATTCGGCGCGGCTGTGACGGATCCCCTCGATCATCGATGCGTGGTTGAGCGCATCGGACAGCACGAGGCAGTTTGGCATCTTTGCCGCCAGCGTACCGAGCGCCGCCCAGTTCGAAACATAGCCGCTCGTAAAGATCAGCGCATCTTCCTTGCCGTGCAGATCGGCAAGTTCGGCCTCAAGCAGGACATGGTGGTGATTGGTACCCGATATATTGCGCGTTCCACCGGCACCGGCACCGCACTGATCTATTGTCGCGTGCATGGCGTCGGTCACCTTGGGATGCTGCCCCATGCCGAGATAATCGTTCGAACACCAGACCGTAACGTCCTGCGTGCCGCCTTCGACATAGCGGGTGGCGCGGGGAAAATTGCCTTTATGGCGTTCAAGTTCCGCGAAGACCCGGTAATTGCCTGCTTCGCGAAGCGTATCGAGTTCGCCCTTGAAAAAGCCCTGATAATCCATGCCCACCTCCTCTAAATCTTGTCTTATTTTTCTGGTCTGGTTTCAAACGATAATTGACGTCTTGGCGTGAATTTCGCCCATAATTTGGAATCGCGCAGTGGCAACATCAGCAAGGTGTTTTCGATCACACCGATGACCGCCAAAACAAACAGCAACGGGTGCGCGTTGATGTAGAGCCACGCGGCAATTGCGATTGTTGCGGCAAAGCTGAACGGGAACAGCCAGTTCATCGGCGCATCGCGAAAATAGGATTTAAGATGATCAAGATGTCCCGGCATCAGATCGGCATCGATATTGGGCACACCCAGGAAAATATTGAACTTCGACGCCAGCCGCATGATGAAGAGCAAGGCAAATGCATGCGCGGCGATCTGGTTTGGATGGTTCCACACGATCGCGTAGAGCGCAGCTGTTGTGACGGCCAGTGCCACCTCATGATGAATGACTGCAGAGGTGGCTTCGCTGAAACGTGCCCAGCCACCGATCCCGGGCGTGGCGGGCAGGCGCCGCGGACCGGTTACAAAGCCCATCAGGAAACTCGCCTCGTGCCAGCCCCAGATCAGCAGCGCCGACGCAAAGCCCAGATATGCAGCCGCTTCATTCGTTTCGGGCGCGCTCACGATGATCCCGCACATGGCGGGCCCGCACAACACCGATAGCAGAACAAGGCTGGCCGGATGCGTGGAGGTATCGAGCCGGTTCAGCCATAGAATCGCGCCGGTGCTGAAGAACCAGAGGCAAAGCACGAAGAAAAAGGCGAGGGCGAACGTCATGCAGCTGTGCGATTACCAGGCTGGAGCCAGCCGCACCGTGGCGGGCATCGGATTGGCCTCGGCGCGATGAAAGAACAGCCGCATAAAGGTGAGTGCGACACCGGCTTGATGGCCAATCGCCGACAGCTTCCCGCCGATCCCGCCGC
>JANPIQ010000435.1:0-9050 GCA_031425075.1 Sphingomonadales bacterium | reverse complement strand
CGGGGCGCGCAGGCGCATCGGGCAAGGCGTTCACGCTGGTTGCAGGCGCCGATGAAGAAGCGATCACCAACATCGAAACGCTGACTGGCGGCAAGATCGAGCGTCTGGCCGTCGCCAAGCGCGCCGAAGTTGCGCCTGCGCCGCCACCGCCAGCCGAAAAGCCTGCGAAGGCGACCAAGCCCGAGGCGCGAACGCCAAGAGAACCACGCGAACCCCGCCCAACGCGCGAGACCCGCGAACCCCGCGAACCCCGCCAAAGCCGCGCGCCCAGAAGCGAAGAGGCCACTGCCCCCCCTGCCCCCCGTCCCGAAAAGAAACCCGACCGCCCCCGTCAGCCCGAACGGGTCGCGACGAGTGCCGACGACGATGATGACGGCGGCTGGGGTGGGCCGGTGCCAGATTTCTTGAAGGCCACGTTCGGGCGGTAGGGGTTGGGACAGCATGATGCGTCATTGGGCTTTGTCGGTGGCGACCGGAGCTGCCATTTTGATCTCGAGCCCAAGCTCAGCGAGCTCACCGCAAAGCCTGATTTCAGGCAGCTATATCTTGGACCGAGAGCGGAGCGACGACGTCTTTGGAGCAATCGAGAGCGGTGTTGCCAGCCTCTCCAAGGTCACCCGCCCTCCTTTCCCTCGCAGGCTGCGCAAGGCCGCCGCGCCCGCATATGCAATTCGAATCTCGATTGCTGCAGGTCGGTTCTCGATCAAGAATGATGCGAAGCCACTGATTGTGGTTTGGACAAGCGGAGACCCGATTAAGTGGAAGCTTGAGGACGGGCAGGTTTTCGATGTGTCGGCACAGCGATTGGCGAAGCCATTTCGCTAACGTTCCATGCGGCCGACAGCGAGCGGACCACAGTGTATCGCAGCGGTGGGCAGCAGATGGTGACAGAGACTACCATCATCAGTCCGCTGCTCTCTAAGCAAATCCGCTATAAGGTCATCTATAATCGAGCGAGCTGAGAAGGTTTCCGAGTCGGACCTACTGATGCGAGCTCAGTCTGCATTCTACCCCAACACCGGCCCCACAAATACATCCCAATCAAACCCTGCCCCCGGATCGCTGCGGCGTTTGGGATCGACTGCGGCGTGGGAGAATAGCCAGCGGAGGTTCGGGTATTTGGCCCAAGCGTAGCGCACGATTGCAGCAGTGGCGTGGATTTGCCAGTCGCTGAAGGCGTCGCCCGGGGCTTGCGTGTTGACGATTTCGATGCCGAGCGACCAGCCATTGATCGCCTTGCGCCCGCCGTTGACATCCGGATGCGCGCATTCGGGGCGGACGTGCCAAGCGGCGCGGGCTTCGGGGACGACCGCGATGACGGCCTGCCCGTGGAGCGCTTCGCGTTCGGCAGGCACGAGCCAGTGCGCCGAGGCCTTGAGCGCCGGGTTCCGCCACCAATCGAGCGCACCTGCCGCGGTGCTGCCTGCAGTCGCGTGGATCACGATGCCCTCGATCGCCGCCATCGCCTCGCTCGGGCGCGGCGACGCGCGGTGAGTGCCGAACCAGTCGAAATCGGGAATGATGTGTTCGGTGAGCGGCTGGGGCGCCAGGCGGCGAGCGGGATCAAGTTCGAGGATGTAGCTGCGGGGATCGGGCATCTTGTGTCTCGTTTGTGATTGTTACGAGAAACCCATTTGGAACATTATGGCGCTATTGTCTGTGATCTCTATTGCACCATTGGGGGCTGCCAATGCCCCATGCCGGTGGCAATGACACCGATGCTAATCCCGCCAAATCCCCGCTTGTAGAAATTCCGTTTGGCTGAGCTTGTCGAAGCCCTGCCTATTTTGGCGCACAGGAGGCAGCCCTTCGACAGGCTCAGGGATACGGAGTTTGGCTTTACCGGTCAGTTTACCCGACCGCCGTCACCTCAAGTTCGACCATGATCGCCGGATCGTAAAGCCGGCTCACCCCGAGCAACGTCCCGCACGGGTGCGTCCCGCTCTTCGACGCCCACAGCCCCATCACCGCAGGCGCCGCCGCCATGAACGCATCAACATCGGTGACGTACATGTTCAGCCGGACGATATTGTCGGTCGTCATGTCCGCCGCAGCCAGCGACGCGACGATATTGCGCCATGCCTCCTGGACCTGCGCCGCCATATCGCCCGGATGCATCGCGCTACCATCGGCTCCAGACGCGGTCTGGCCCGACAGGAACAGCATCCGCGTCGCCCCATCGACGGCGACGCCGTGGCTCATATTGAACCCCTGCAACCACGGCGTCGGGTTGATGACCGATTTCTCCATCACACCACGCCGTAAGCCAGCATGGCATCGGCGACTTTCTTGAAGCCTGCGATGTTCGCACCCTTCACATAGTCGCAATAGCCAGTGCTGTCGGTGCCATATTCCTGGCAACGGCTGTGGATGCCCGACATGATATCGAGCAGCAATTTTTGCAGCTCGTCTTCCTTCCAGCTGATCCGCGCTGAATTCTGGCTCATTTCGAGGCCCGAAACTGCAACGCCGCCAGCGTTTGCGGCCTTGCCGGGGGCGAACAGGATCTTGGCGGCCTTGAACGCGTGGACACCATCGAGATCGGTCGGCATGTTGGCGCCTTCCGAAACCGCGATACAGCCATTTTTGACGAGCATTTCGGCATCGGCGCCGAGCAATTCATTCTGCGTCGCGCACGGCAGCGCAACATCGCATGGCACGCCCCACGGAGTCTTGCCCGGGGTGAAGGTCGCGCCGGTAAACTCGTCGCAATATTCCTTGATGCGGCCGCGGCGGACATTCTTGAGTTGTTTTACCCAGTCGATCTTTTCCTGCGTCATGCCATCGGGATCGTGGATGAAGCCTTCGGAATCGCTGAGCGTCAGCACTTTGCCACCAAGCATCGTGACCTTTTCGGCCGCATGCGTTGCGACATTGCCCGACCCTGAAATCACCGCGGTCTTGCCCTCGAGCGTCATCCCTTTGGTCGCAAGCATATTCTGGAGAAAATAGGTTGCGCCATACCCCGTGGCCTCGGTCCGGATCAGCGACCCGCCATATTCGAGGCCCTTGCCGGTCAGCACGCCGGTGAATTCGTTGGTCAGCCGCTTGTACTGGCCGAACATATACCCGATCTCACGCCCGCCAACGCCAATGTCGCCTGCTGGCACGTCGGTATCTGCCCCGATGTAACGATACAGCTCAGTCATCATCGACTGGCAGAATCGCATTACTTCGCCATCGGATTTGCCCTTGGGATTGAAGTTTGATCCGCCCTTGCCGCCGCCCATCGGAAGCCCGGTGAGCGCGTTCTTGAACGTCTGTTCGAACGCGAGGAATTTGAGCACGCTTTCGGTGACCGAGGGATGGAACCGGATGCCGCCCTTGTACGGCCCGATCGAATTGTTGTTCTGCACCCGCCACGCACGCTGGACGCGGATATTCCCTTTGTCATCCTGCCAGCAGACACGAAAACTGATCACGCGATCGGGTTCGGCAATGCGGCGCAGGATCTGCTGCGAGTGATATTTTTCCATGTTAGGGCCCGACATGAAGTCGAAAATATCCTCGGCAACTTCCTGCACCGCCTGAACGAATTCAGGCTGCCCCGGATTGCGTTTCTTGACGCCTTCCACAAATGTATTGAGATCGACATGATCGGACACGGCCATTGCACACTCCCCCTGCGGTGAATTTATCGTGCAACCCGATTGGATCCGCCCTCGATTCGAGACAGTATCCTGCGTCACAACCCTAGCGAAAAATCGTGGCTTTGAAAGCAGCTTTCACGGGACTGCGAGCGCTCTAGTCAGGCTGGCAAACTGTTGGCTGATCACGGTATCCACCGGCTTTGCCAATACCGACAGCGCGTTGCGCGAATAGCCGCCGACAACATAGGTCAGCGTGACCGTCGACCCCCCACCCGATCGTGCTTCGATCGTGAAATCAAGCGTGCCGACCACCGCTTCGCGCTGCAGCGGGCCAAGGCCGCCTGTAAGCCGCAATCGCTTCCCAGGGTCGGCATGAATGACCCGTCCATGTTCGACGCTGCCGCCGCTTGCGGGAAGGGTTTCGCAAAAGCAGGCTCCGGCTTTTGGCTCGAGCGTCAGATTGGCGGCATTTCCTGAATAGCTATGCTCCCCAACCCACCATGATGCGGGTTTGCCCAGCATCGCATAGACCTGTGCAGGCGACGCCTGTGTATCTGCAGAGTGCCGCGAGACGAACCCGCTGTCTGACGTCGCAACGAGTTCGGCGCTGGCCACACCCGGCATGCCAAGTGCGATCGCTGCAAATATCAGTCTCTTCATGAATCTTCCCCTTCGCGCCGATCTGCTGCCCCTCTGTCCTAGCCGCATATGAAGGGAAATTGAACGGTGAGGGTTTTGGGTCTTTGCGCGCATTGAATCCGCGATCGATATCGTTCGGCAACAACGGGTGCAGGAGAGGTGGGCAGCGCCGCGAACGACGCCGGCAGTGGCGTCGCAATCGGTTTCCAGCGGACGCCATAGCGGTCGTCATCGAATCGCTCGCTGAACAGGTCGAGCTTCGCGATCTCGGCAGTGCCTGTGTATTCGATGATGAAATCCCCCGCATCGGTAAGCGCACCTGCCGCAACGGAAAAATCGGGCGATCCGCTGTCATAGCGTTCGGTCGGCATCGCATTCCCATAAAATCTACACACCGTGTTCGGGGGCGGCACCGTCGCACATGCCACGGTATAGGCCAGCAGGCGATATCGCCCTTGTGGCACCCGATACAGCTTGGGTTTGGTGTCGATCATGTTGGTGCCCATAATCGGGACGCCAGCGCCCCGTTCGAATTTGAGCGTGCGTTTGCCATCGGTACCGTCGGGCAGCACTTCAACGAAGTAGAGATAGGCAGTTTCGATAAATTGGCGCTGTGTCCGCAGCGATAGCCGGACCACGCCTTCACCTGGCTTGACTGCCGATGGGGTTTTGACGTCTTTGGGCTCGACACTCTGGGCAGATGCGCCCGCATATCCCATTGAGGCGGCCAGCAACGCGATCAAATGGAACAGCTTCATTGCGCCCCTAACTGCCGAGGATCTCCGCGATCGACGATGCGACCTCCTCGATATCGGCCATGCCATCGATCCGCGTCACCAATCCGCGTGCATCATACACCGGCAGGATTGGCGCTGTCTTGTGGCGATATTCCTGCATCCGTGTGCGCACCGTATGTTCGTTGTCATCGGGACGGCGTTTGAACTCGCTCGATCCGCACGCATCGCACACGCCATCGACTTCGGGCAGCTTGAACACGTCGTGATAACCGGCATTGCACTTGGCGCAGGTGTATCGCCCCGTAATCCGTGCGACGAGCGCATCTTCATCGACTTCGAGTTCGATCACATGGTGCAGCGCCCGGCCGCGTGTTTGAAGGATGCCGTCGAGCGCCCGGGCTTGGGCTTCGGTACGTGGATATCCGTCGAAGATTACACCCGTTGTCGGCTCGAGATCATCGAGCGCATCGCCGATAATGCCCGAAACGATATCATCCGACACCAGTTCGCCCGCCTCCATCACCGCTTTGGCCTTGAGGCCGGTGGCAGTGCCCGCCTTCACCGCAGCGCGCAGCATATCACCTGTAGAAAGCTGAACCATGCCGCGTTCTTCGACAAGGCGGCTGGCTTGGGTGCCCTTACCCGCTCCTGGCGGCCCCAGCAGAATGATGTTCAATGGCTTGCCCCTCTCCTGCTGTGGTGCGCAATCAGCGTCGCGCGCCTTTCAGCTTCGATTTCTTGATCAGATCGCCATATTGATGCGCCAGCAAATGGCTTTGAATCTGGGTCACCGTATCGATCGTGACGTTGACGACGATCAGCAGACTGGTTCCACCCAGATAAAACGGGATCCCCGCTGCTGCCACCAAATACTCAGGAACAAGGCAGATGAACGTCAGATACGCCGCACCCAGAACCGTGATCCGCGTCAGGACATAATCGAGATAGTTCTCGGTGCTTTTACCCGGACGAATGCCGGGAATGAAGCCGCCATAGCGCTTGAGGTTGTCAGCTGTTTCTTCGGGATTGAACACGACAGCCGTGTAAAAGAAACAGAAGAATATGATCCCTGCAGCATAGAGCGCCATGTAAATCGGCGATCCGTGTTGAAGCGCGGTCGTTACCGACAGGACAAAATCGCCCCACGCGCTTTCGCCCGCAGCCTGCTGCCCGGAAAACTGAACAATCGTCAGCGGCATCAGCAGCAGTGACGATGCAAAGATCGGCGGAATGACGTTCGCGGTGTTGATCTTGAGCGGCAGGAACGATTTTTCCTGCTGCATCGACCCGCGTGCGGTCTGTCGCTTGGGGTACTGGATCAACACGCGTCGCTGCGCACGTTCCATGAAGCAGATGAAGGCGATCAGACCGAGCACGAGCACGATCATCGCGACAATGAATAGCGGAGACATGGTACCGGTCCGGCCGCCCTCGAGGACATTGGCGATCGATGTCGGCAGATGCGCGACGATGCCCGCCATGATGATCAGCGAAATGCCGTTGCCGATACCGCGGCTGGTGATTTGTTCACCCAGCCACATCAGGAACATCGTGCCACCAAGCAGCGCCGTGACGCACGAGATACGGAACATCCAGCCCGGATCGCCAACCGCAGCAATACCGCCGCTGGCGCCACGCCCCATCTGTTCGAGCGGCAGCGCGATCATGAAAAAGCCCTGGATGATCGTGAGGGCAACCGTTCCGAAGCGGGTATATTGATTGAGCTTCTTGCGCCCGCTTTCGCCCTCTTTCTTGAGCGCGCCCAGCGTCGGCGAGATCGAGGTGGCAAGCTGAACGACGATCGATGCCGTGATATAGGGCATGATGCCAAGCGCAATTAGGCTCATCCGTTCGAGCGAACCGCCTGAAAACATGTTGAAAAAATCAAGCACGCCGCCGCGGGTCTGATCGAAAAACTGCTGAAGCGCGACCGGATCGACCCCAGGAAGCGGCACAAAACTTAAAAAGCGGAAAACGATCAGCGCGCCCAGCGTAAACCAGATTCGCTTGCGCAGTTCAGTTGCCTGCCCGAAATTGGAAAGCGACAGGCTGGTCGTCATATTGTCTGCGGAAGAGGCCATGGTGGCGGTGCGATCCTGCTAGAAGGTTGCCGCTATATAGGGGTTCGCCGCGCGATGTCTAACATCGGCGCGGCGAAACACATTATGCCCGCTTGGCAAGCCGCTCGGCCCGGACTTTGCCCTTTTTGGCCAACGCCTTTTCAGCTGCCGATACGACGTGGATCACGTCCACCGTCCCGCCGGCCTTTTCAACAGCGGCCTTGGCCCCTGCCGATACGCCTGCGACGTTGAAATTAAGCTTGGCTGAAAATTCGCCCTTGCCGAGGAGACGGACGCCATCCTTGCCGCCACGGGCAACGCCAGCGGCCTTGAGCGCGGCGTGATCGATCACTGCCTTCGCATCGAGGCTTCCTGCATCGACCAGCTTCTGGATCATGCCAAGGTTCACTTCGGCATAGTCGGTGCCGAAAATATTGTTGAACCCGCGCTTTGGCAACCGCATGTGGAGCGGCATCTGGCCGCCTTCAAAGCCGTTTATCGAAACGCCTGACCGCGAAGTCTGGCCCTTCTGACCGCGGCCTGCGGTCTTGCCCTTGCCCGAACCGATCCCCCGGCCCACGCGCATCCGGCGCTTGCGTGCGCCGTCATTGTCTTTGATTTCGTTCAGTTTCATGTCGTGCACTCGCTTTCGCTTTTGTCGCGCTATTCCATTTCAAACCAAGTTGCCCCTTTGTTGGGGAGTTGGTCTGTGCTCGCATCTACTTCGTTGATTTCCTCGAAATAAACTTTGGCCTGCGGTTCCTTTTTCTTCAACTCCTCGCTGGAGATTTGAAGGCCTGGTTCGCTTCGAAGGATTTCCAGCGCAGCCAACTCGGCTTCGTCGCAATTATCCGCTTCTACAAACCGGGTCGTGTAGAAACCGTATAGACCCTTCTGCCCAATTACCTGCCCGGGGAAATTTTCTCCTCGAACAAAGCAACGGAACAAGCCCACTCAGCCGATCACCTCAACCATGTGCCGCACAGCGCGGATCATGCCGCGAACCTCAGGTGTATCCTCAAGCTCACGCTCGCGATGCATCGTGTTGAGGCCGAGGCCGATCAGCGTTGCGCGCTGCGTCTGCGTGCGGCGGATGGGCGAACCTGTCTGCTTGATCTTGATAGTGGCCATGATACTTACTCCACCAGTGCCGCAGCATCGGCTTCGGCGGTCTGCGACCCACCACGCCCGAGCAGGTCGGCAATCTTCTTACCGCGGCGCTGTGCGACCGACTTCGGCGACGTCTGTTCGCCGAGCGCAGCGAACGTCGCACGGATCATATTGTAGGGGTTCGAGGTGCCGACCGACTTCGTCACCACATCGGCAACGCCGAGGCTTTCGAAAATGGCACGCATCGGACCACCAGCGATGATGCCCGTCCCTTGCGGCGCGCTGCGAAGCGACACGCGGCCTGCACCGAAATGGCCATTGCCATCATGATGCAAGGTGCGGCCTTCCTTCAGAGGAACGCGGACCATGGCTTTCTTTGCAGCCGCAGTTGCCTTCGAGATCGCCTCGGGCACTTCGCGCGCCTTGCCATGGCCAAAGCCGACACGGCCCTTGCCATCGCCGACCACGACGAGCGCCGCAAAGCCGAAGCGCTTGCCGCCCTTCACCGTTTTCGACACGCGGTTGATGTGGACCAGCTTTTCGATCAGCTCTTCACCACCGTCGTCGGTGCCGCCACGATTATTATCGCGCCGACCACGGTTTCCGTCACGGCCACCACGACCACGATTGTCACCGCCGCCGCCGCCACGACCGCGCCCACCACGCGGGCCACGGCCCTCATTAGCGGGTGGGGCTGCCTGTGTATCGGCAGGGGCTGCGTCGGGCGCCTGAACTTGGGTTTCGTCAGCCATTTAGAACTCCAATCCGCCTTGGCGCGCGGCTTCGGCCAGCGCCTTGACGCGACCATGAAAAATAAAGCCGCCGCGATCGAACACGACGCGTGTTACGCCGGCAGCCTTGGCACGCTCGGCAACAATCTTGCCGACCGAAGCTGCGGCATCGCACGTCGCACC
>JANPIQ010000434.1:0-5659 GCA_031425075.1 Sphingomonadales bacterium | reverse complement strand
AGCTTGATCGAAAGGGTCATAAAATCACCCCTTCATCCGGTTGACATCGTCGACCGCGATCGTGCCGCGCCCACGGAAGAAGATCACCAAAATCGCCAGCCCGATCGCCGCTTCGCCCGCCGCGACGGTCAACACGAACATCGCGAACACCTGCCCCACCAGATCGCCGAGATACGCACTGAACGCGACCAGATTGATGTTCACCGCAAGCAGGATCAGCTCGATAGACATGAGGATGATGATGATGTTCTTGCGGTTGATGAAGATGCCCATCACCCCCATCGTGAACAGCACGGCGCTCACCGCGAGATAATGCTGCAGGCCGATCATTTCACCGACCGCATCAAAGAAGAAAACCGTCCAGGCTGAGCTTGTCGAAGCCCTGCCTTATGGACACCGAGGCCCACAGAAGGATGGCCCTTCGACAAGCTCAGGGTGGTCGGAATTATGGACATCACAACTCGATCCCCGCGCCAACCGCCGGATTTGTGATCCGCACCGCATCCTGTGGCCTTCGCCGCACCTGCCGCTCGACATTCTGCGCGCGCGAATCCTTGCGCTCACGATGCGTCAGCACGACCGCGCCGATCAGTGCCACGAGCAGCACGAAACCCGCTGCTTCAAAAATATACAGGTAGCGCGAATAGAGCAGTGCCCCCATTGCCTCGATATTGGTCTTGTCCGCCGCAATCGGTGCAACGCGCTGCGACAGTTCGATTGGCCCTGCGGTCCACGCGCTGCCCGCGATGATAATCTCCGCCGCCAGCACCACCGCGATCAGCAGCCCGAACAGTCCGTATCGCACGAACCCCGCGCGCACTTCGGTCACGTCGATATCGAGCATCATCACGACGAACAGAAACAGGACCGCGACCGCGCCGACATAGACGATGACGAGCAGCATCGCGATGAACTCCGCCCCCACCAGCAGCATCAGCCCCGCCGCGTTGAAGAACGCGAGGATCAGCCACAGCACGCTATGCACCGGATTGCGCGACAGGATTGTGAGCGCGCCCGAAAGGATCACGAGCGAGGCGAAGAGGTAAAAGGCGAAGACCTGAATCACGCTCCAACCTCCTCTGCGCCCTCTGCGACCTCTGCGTGAACCAGACAGTTTGGGTTCACGCAGAGGTCGCTGAGGTCGCTGAGGAAAAGAAAGTTGGCGG
The DNA here is from genome assembly GCA_031425075.1 of Sphingomonadales bacterium. Taxonomy (GTDB): domain Bacteria; phylum Pseudomonadota; class Alphaproteobacteria; order Sphingomonadales; family Sphingomonadaceae; genus Aquisediminimonas. Next base: position 4,493 of record JANPIQ010000434.1, on the reverse strand, counting down.
TAGGTTCAATCACGCCCGCGCCCCTAGCGATAGGGCGCATCGGCGGCAAGGTTTGCGGCGAGCAGCCGTTCCCATTTGTCACCATTGGCCAGTAGCTTGGCCTTATCGTACAGCAGCTCCTCGCGCGTCTCGACCGAATAGTCGAGGTTGGGGCCCTCGACGATGGCATCGACCGGGCACGCCTCCTGACAAAAACCGCAGAAGATACACTTGGTCATATCGAGATCGTAACGCGTCGTCCGGCGGCTCCCGTCATCGCGCGGCTCGCTCTCGATCGTGATCGCCTGCGCGGGGCACACCGCTTCGCACAGCTTGCACGCGATGCAGCGCTCCTCGCCATTGGGATAGCGCCGCAGCGCATGCTCCCCACTGAACCTCGGCGAGATCGGGTTCTTTTCGTAAGGATAATTGATCGTCGCCTTGGGCTTGAAAAGATATTTCAAGGTCAGCCAATGCGCCTTGAGAAACTCCCAAAGCGTGAACGATTTGATGAGGTGGGTGACGTAACTCATGCCGAATACCTTGTGAGCATCAAATAGCCCGAAACGAGAAAGACCCAGAACAGGCTCAGCGGCAGGAAGATCTTCCAGCCCAGCCGCATCAGCTGATCGTAGCGAAACCGGGGCACGGTCGCCTTGATCCAGCTGAAGATGAAGAAAAACACGAGGATCTTCGCAAACAGCCACAAAATCCCCGGCACGGCATAAAGTGGCGCCCAGTCGATCGGCGGAAGATACCCGCCCCAGAACAGGATCGCGTTCAATGCGCACATCAGGATCACGTTGGCGTATTCGCCGAGCCAGAACATCGCGAACGCCATCGAGCTATATTCGGTCTGGAACCCTGCGACGAGCTCGCTCTCCGCCTCGGTCAGATCGAACGGCGCGCGCGCGGTTTCGGCGAGTGCCGAGATCAGGAACACCACCGCCATCGGGAACAGCAGCGGGTTGAAGCCATAACCGTTCAAGATGCCGAACACATGCCCGCGCTGCCCCTCGACAATTTCGGACAGGTTGAACGATCCGGCGAACAGCACGACCGAAATCAGCACGAACCCGATCGCGACCTCATAACTCACCATCTGCGCCGCCGCGCGCAGGGCGGAATAGAACGGGTATTTCGAATTCGATGCCCAGCCTGCGATAATCACGCCATAAACGCCAAGGCTCGACGCCGCGAGGATATACAACAGCCCGACATTGACATCGGCCAGCACCATCTGCGCGCCGAACGGGATCACTGCCCACACGATCAGTGCGACCGAAAATGTGACGATCGGTGCGATCAGGAACAGGCCACGGTTCGCACTCGACGGGATGATCGTTTCCTGCAGGAAAACCTTGAGACCATCGGCAAACGACTGAAGCAGCCCAAGCGGCCCCACGACATTGGGCCCGCGCCGCAACGCAATCGCCGCCCAGATCTTGCGATCGGCATAAATCAGCATCGCGACGGCGAGCATCACCGGCAGCGCGATCATCAGGATCAGCGTCAGCGTGGCCAACACCCACCCTGTGCCGTAGCCAAGATTGGCCTGGAACCATTCGGTATAGGTCATGCCAAACCTCCGAAAGCGCCGCCGACGGGATTATTCCGTTCGCGCAGAGACGCAGAAGACACCGAGAGCGCAGAGATTGGAGCGTGGCACAAACCCTCCGCGTCCTTTGCGACCTCCGCGCCGCTGCGCGAACCAACAACTGATTGGGCGCGCGCCAATGCGCGAAAGTGAACACTCATTCCGCCGCCTCCAGCATATCTTCCCCATGCACCAGTTCCGCCGAGCAGCGCTGCATCGTCGGCGAAGCGCGGGCGATGGCGTTGGTGAGGTAAAAATCCTTGATCGGATAATCAGCGATCTCGGCAGTCGGCTTGTCGGGTAGCTTGGGCGGGTTCCAGTCGAGCGCGATCCGGCCTTCGGTCGCCAATGCAGGTACCGCCGCAATCATCGCTGCGCGGCATTGATCGAAACTGTCGAACGGCAACGCGCTTCCCATGACCTGCGACAAGGCGCGGAAGATCGCCCAATCCTCACGCGCATCGCCCGGAGGGAAAACCGCGCGTTCGCCGCGCTGCACCCGGCCTTCGACATTCACGTACGTGCCGGCCTTTTCGGTATAGGCCGCGCTCGGCAGGATCACATCCGCCGCCGCCGCACCCGCATCGCCATGATGCCCGACATAAACTTTGAACGTCTCACCGAATTGGTTATAATCGACCTCATCGGCCCCGAGGAAGATAGCCAGCTTGGGGGCCTTCGCCGCAAGCGCCCTGATCCCGCCATCATGCGCAAAACCGAGCATCAGCCCGCCCATCCGCGCGGCGGCAAAGTGCGTCACATTAAAACCGTTCCAGCCGTCCTTGGTGAAGCCGTGCTTCGCCGCAAACGCCAGTGCCGCGCCATGCGCGCCTTCGTAACGCAACGCGCCGCCGCCGACGATCATCACCGGGCGTTCGGCATTCTTCAGCGCATCGACCAACGCCTTGGGCGGCCTGGCGAGCATCCCAAGCCCGCTTCCAAGGAATTCGGCCTTATAAGTCAGGTCGCACTCGGGCCCGATCGCGAACACCCGTGCCCGGCGCTTGCGGACCGCCTTCTGCACCCGCGTGTTAATCAGCGGCGCTTCGAAGCGCAGGTCGCTGCCGATCAGCAACACGAGATCGGCGGTTTCAACATCGGCAATCGCGGTGTTGAACGCGACTGCCGAGAGCGAAGACACGTCATAGGCGAGCCCCGTCTGCCGCCCTTCGAACATATCGCCGCCTGCCCCACGCACCAGTTCGCGCGCGGCGAACATAGTCTCGCAATCGACGAGATCACCCGCAATCGCCGCGACCGAACCACCATGATCGACCGCAGCAATCGCCGCGAACGCCTCATCCCATGTCGCAGGCTGCATCGCGCCGCCGCGACGAACCCATGGCCGGTCGAGCCGCTTGTGGACCAAGCCCTCGCAGGCGTAGCGCGTCTTGTCGTGCGCCCATTCCTCGTTCACGTCTTCGTTGATGCGCGGGAGGACGCGGAGTACCGCCCTGCCCCGGCTGTCGATCCGGATGTTGGTGCCCACCGCATCCATGACGTCGATGCCCGGCGTTTTCTTGAGCTCCCACGGCCGCGCCTCGAATGCATAGGGCTTCGATGTCAGCGCGCCGACGGGGCAGAGATCGATGATGTTGCCCGACAGTTCGGAGTGGAAGGCATTCTCCAGATAGGTTGTTATCTGCATATTTTCGCCACGGAACAGCGCACCGACTTCCTCGACTCCCGCAACCTCTTCGGCAAAGCGGATGCAACGGGTGCACTGGATGCAGCGCGTCATCGCGGTCTTGACGATGGGGCCCATATATTTCTCGGTCACCGCGCGCTTATTCTCGGTGTAACGGCTCGCCCCGCGCCCGTAATAGAGCGATTGATCCTGCAAATCGCACTCGCCGCCCTGATCGCAGATCGGGCAATCGAGCGGGTGGTTGATCAGCAGAAACTCCATCACCCCCTCACGCGCCTTCTTTACCATCGCGCTATCGGTGCGGATCACCTGCCCCTCGGCGGCAGGTAGCGCGCAGGATGCCTGCGGCTTGGGCGGCCCCGGCGCGACCTCGACCAGGCACATCCGGCAATTCCCCGCAATGCTCAGCCGTTCATGATAGCAAAAGCGGGGAATCTCCTTCCCCGCCAGCTCGCACGCTTGCAGGACGGTGGCGCCAGCGGGGACATCGATTTCTAGGCCATCTACGGTGACTTTAGGCATTAGGAACCTTCATTCTCCGTGACATTCGGCCAGCGTCCACTTGCCAAAAACCAAAGGGCGACAATGTTTACTAACGGCACAAATGCCAAGACAGCGAGCGCCTTCGAATATCCTAAGCGACCAAGGATCTTTGCGACAGGAATACCGATGCCAAAAATCCAAATCAGGACAATGATCCAATGCCAGATGCTTAATCCACCCATGTTATTGCTCCTTCCCCATCACTCCGCAGCCTCCAGCATTTCGCCACCCTGCCGCTCCACAATCCGCCGCTCGATCTCGGGCCGGAAATGCCTGATTAGCCCCTGGATCGGCCACGCCGCCGCGTCACCCAGAGCGCAAATAGTGTGGCCTTCGACTTGCTTCGTCACTTCGTACAGCGTGTCGATTTCGGAGATGTCGGCATCGCCTTCGCGGAGGCGCTCCATCACGCGCCACATCCAGCCGGTGCCTTCGCGGCAAGGCGTACATTGCCCACAGCTTTCGTGCTTGTAGAAGTATGACAGTCGCGAAATCGCGCGGACAATATCGGTCGATTTGTCCATCACGATCACCGCCGCCGTGCCAAGGCCGCTGCCCAGCGCTTTGAGCCCGTCGAAATCCATCGGACAATCCATGATCTCCTTTGCCGGGACCAAAGGCACCGAAGACCCGCCGGGGATGACCGCGAGCAGATTGTCCCACCCGCCGCGAATGCCGCCGCAGTGCGTGTCGATCAGTTCGCGGAATGGGATGCTCATCGCTTCC